>DIZP01000004.1:11610-12751 GCA_002429375.1 bacterium UBA6025
GCTTTAACGTCAAGGGCGGCCGGTGCGAAAACTGTCAGGGTGATGGTGTTATCAAAATTGAAATGCACTTTTTGCCGGACGTGTACGTCACCTGTGACGTCTGCAAAGGCAAGCGCTACAATCGCGAAGCTCTCGAGATTAAATACAAAGGCGCAACGATTAGCGATGTGCTTGGTATGACCGTCGAAGAGGCCGCCAAATTCTTTGAAAATATTCCCGCGATAGCCCGCAAACTCAATACGATTGTCGATGTTGGACTGGGCTATATCCACCTCGGTCAGCCAGCTACCACCTTTAGCGGCGGTGAAGCGCAGCGCATCAAGCTCGCCAGCGAACTGGCCCGTCGGGCGACCGGCAAGACGCTCTATATCCTCGACGAGCCAACCACCGGACTGCACAGCGCCGATGTCAAACGGCTGCTGGGGATTTTGCAAAAGCTTATCCAGGGCGGTAATACGATGATCATCATCGAACACAATCTTGACGTCATCAAAACGGCCGATCATGTTATCGATATGGGTCCCGAAGGCGGACTCGGCGGTGGTAATATTGTGGCCGTTGGTACTCCAGAAGAAGTCGCTCAAGTCGCCAGTTCGTTTACCGGCGTGTATTTAAAAGCACTTTTGTCGCTCTAAACTGGAAGTCTATTTATTACGCTTGAGAATAATTCGAATTTGTTTTTTGACGCCGGTAACAATGGCGGCACGTCGTGACTCATCTTTTAGGATTTGATACAGCGCGGGGGAGATAGATGCCAAGACGATGAGGCCGATAATCGGCAGTAAAATTGTGTCGATATCAATGCCGATCTTCTGAAAAAAGTAGCCCAATGAGTAACCAAGGTAGGTAACACCGGCCGTCCAGAGCGCCGCGCCGATCAGGCTGAAAGAGACAAACTTTTTGTAGGTCATTTCGCCGACACCAGCCACGATTGGTGCAAAGGTGCGGACCAAAGGAATAAACTGGGCGATAATAATAGTTTGACCGCCGTGTTTGTCGTAGAATTTTTGGGTACGGGTGATGTTTTCTTTTTTGAAAAGGAGGGAGTCGGGGCGGTTAAAAATCTTTGGTCCGACCCGTCGACCGAACAGGTACCCGGTGCTGTTGCCGGCTATCGCCGCCAAGAAAAGTAAGACGACCA
>DIZP01000004.1:12994-14845 GCA_002429375.1 bacterium UBA6025
CTGTCGCCTGGAAAAAAGAAACCAACCAGCAGGCCCGATTCGGCAAAAATAACAAACAAAATGGCGAAAACCCCGAGACCGGTAATATAATCTACTAAATTCATCTCTCTAATCTTAACACGGACCAACATTAATCTGTTAAAAATGCTATAATAGGCCATATAGCCCAAAAAACGACCCATAAGGAGAAAATATGAGTAACATTTCCCTCACACTTGATGAGCGAACAGTAACAGGAAAAAAAGTAGCAACGTTGCGCAAGCAAGGTATCGTTCCGAGCGTCGTCTACGGTGGTGAGATGGAACCTATTTCAACACAGTCGGCTGTTGTCGAGACAACTAAAGTTGCCCACGTCGCCGGTAAGCACTCGCCAGTTGATCTTGTGATTGACGGTAAGAAGCACCTCGCGATTATCAAATCTATCGATATGGACCCTGTCAAACACGTGCTACGACACATCGCTTTTCATACCATTAGCCGTAAGGAAAAGATTGTGACTGAAGTGCCAATCGTTCTGACTGGTCTTGGTGAAAGCGTTGCCGAACGTGCTGGTCTTATCGTCTTGCAGGCCATTGAGCACCTTGAGATCCGTGCCTTGCCTGCCAACTTGCCCGAATCGCTTGAAATGTCGATTATCGACCTTGCGACCGACGAAGACAAATTGACCGTCGGCGATATTGTCCTGCCTGAAGGTGTTGAGTTTGCCGACCACGAGCAGAACCTTGACCTTGTGATCGCTAACGTTTACGAACCGTCGGCACTTCAAGCCGCCAACGATGCTACTGGTGGTGATGCCGAGCCAGAAGAAGCCGCCGAAGTTGAAGCTGAAAACGGTGAAGCTCCCGTTGAAGAGCCAAAAGCCGAATAAGGCTTATTAGTAAAAAAGACCGCTCATGTGAGCGGTCTTTTTTTATTCTTCGATAAAACCGCCGGACTGGTGTGACCAGAGTTTAGCATAGATCCCTTTTTGGCCGAGAAGCTCAGTGTGTGATCCTTGTTCGGCAATCCGGCCTTCATCAAGAACGACAATTCGGTCAAGTTTGGCGATGGTTGACAGGCGATGGGCGATGACGATACTGGTTCGCCCTTTCATCAGCTTGGCCAGCGCATCTTGGATGAGCTTCTCGGTTTCACTGTCAAGCGACGACGTCGCCTCGTCGAGGACGAGGATAGGCGCATCTTTGAGGATGGCACGGGCGATTGCGATGCGCTGACGTTGACCACCAGACAATTTAACTCCGCGTTCACCGACTAATGTGTCCAAGCCTTTTGGCAATTTGTCGATAAAATCAAGTGCATTTGCTTGTTTGGCTGCGTGACGAATTTCATCATCGCTCGCAGTCGGTTTACTGTAGGCAATATTGGCGCGGAGAGACCGATGAAATAGCATCGGTTCTTGTGCGACGTAGGCAATCGCGGTGTGCAGGTCATCCTGTGTTACCGTGCTAATATCTTGATTGTCGATAAGAATTTTACCGTTATCGACATCACTGAAGCGAAGTAAAAGCCGTGTTAGGCTGGTTTTACCAGATCCCGACCGACCGACAAGCCCTACTCGTTCCCCTGGATTGATCGTCAGAGTGAATCCATCAAATAATGCGCGGTCATTCTCGTCATGCGTAAAGACGACGTTGTCGAACTGCACTTTGCCNNGGCTGCGTGACGAATTTCATCATCGCTCGCCGTCGGTTTACTATAGGCAATATTGGCGCGGAGAGACCGATGAAATAGCATCGGCTCTTGTGCGACATAGGCAATCGCGGTGTGCAGGTCATCCTGTGTTACCGTGCTAATATCTTGATTGTCGATAAGAATTTTACCGTTATCGACATCACTGAAGCGAAGTAAAAG
>DIZP01000004.1:15033-17934 GCA_002429375.1 bacterium UBA6025
GCCCTGGTCGTACTCGCCACCGACCACAACTGCGCAACGACATTAAGTGTATAGCTAATCACTAGGTACGTGGCCCCAATGCTGGCGATATGATACTGGGTCGCGAGAATAGCAGTCGCAAAGGCGCAGACGTTCATAACCGTCATCATCACACCAAAAGATCCGGTAATAATAAGGACGCTCTTCATTTCGGTCAGGTTGGCTTTGCGCCAGGTACTGACGAGTTGCTTGTAGTGATGAAGTTCTGCCTTTTCGTTTGCGAAGGCTTTGACGGTCGCGATATTACTGACAACGTCGGCAAAGTAAGCCGTCATGGCGCTTGATTGCTCTGCCACTTGTCGGCTGATGGGTGCAATCTTGGTTTGTGACTTAACGATGACAACGACAACGATAACCGAAAGCAGCGCCAGCGCCAGCGCGAATTGCCAAAGGATAAAACTGAGCGCAACACACACAGAAACGAGTGTCGTCGCGATCGGCACGGCTGTAAAAATAAGACTATCCCAAAATCGTTCAATCGAACCATTGAGTTTGCCAGCGTCGGAGACCGTCCCGCCGCTCATACGGTTTGAATGGTACCCCAGGCTTTTTGTGGTCAGATGTTGCAAGACGCGGGCCGCGACGGTTGCTTGCATTTTTGACTCGGACACGTAGGCCATGGCGATGGTGATACGAATGGCAACGACGTCACCAAGAAATAGGATGACGGCGTATCCGACCAGTAAGCCTGCGCTGCTTGCCATGGTAGCACTACCATTGGCGATATTAACCAATAACTTGGACACGAAGATTGGTGCGACTGTTGTCGTTAAAATCGCAAAGACGATTTGCGTGGCAATCATCGACCAACTTAAGACTGGCGAGATTCTCCAGAGCCCAAAGAGGAAGCCGATGATGTGTTTTGGTGATTGTTTTTTTAGCATGAGCTTCCTTTAAGAATGATTATTTTGTGTCATGTATATGTCGCCATTGGATTGGTACGGCCAATCATTTACGCGTAGAGGATCCCCGGTAGGATCATAATAGTTGAATTATATAGTATACTGTTTACAGATGCAAAAGATTCTTCTGTATTACAAATTTACACCAATCGTCGATCCGACCACGGTTAAATTATGGCAAAAGACTCTTTGCGATAGCCTCAACCTGACGGGTCGCATCCTTGTGTCACCCCATGGCATTAACGGGACGGTTGGCGGCGACCTGGCTGACTTGAAAAAATACATCAAAACGACCAAAGAATACGCCGGCTTCAAAGACATTATTTTTAAATGGAGCGACGGTGGTCGCGAGGATTTTCCGCGGATGAGCGTCAGGGTGCGTAATGAAATCGTGGCTTTTGGGGCGGCGAACGAACTACGTGTCAATGAACAAGGGGTGATTGGTGGCGGAGTTCATCTCAAGCCGCACCAGCTGCATGAGTTGGTAGCAGAAAAAGGTGACGAAGTCGTATTTTTTGACGGCCGCAATGCTCACGAGGCAGGAATTGGTAAATTCAAAAATGCTACGGTGCCCAACACGCATACCAGCCGTGATTTTATTAAAGAGCTCGAGAGCGGTAAGTATGATGATCTAAAAGATAAAGCCGTCGTGACGTACTGTACGGGCGGCATCCGCTGCGAAGTTTTGTCTAGCCTGATGAAGAACCGCGGATTTAAGGAAGTCTACCAAATGGATGGCGGTATCGTGAAGTACGGAGAAGCCTACGGTGACGATGGGTTGTGGGAAGGTAGTCTCCGCGTCTTTGACGACCGCATGACGATTGACTTTAGCGACCACGCCAAGACGATTGGCGTGTGTACGCACTGCAAGGCGGGAACCAATAATTTCGAAAATTGTGCCTTATCAGACTGCAACGATCTTGTTCTGATTTGTTTGAATTGCAAGCAAACCCCAGACGCTCTCTACCATACGGATGATTGCCGACAGCGCGCCAAACACTCCTTGGCCGAAATAGCCTAGTCGTCAATAGTTGTTCCGCGTTCTCTCCTTATGTATTACTATAGGGAGGAGATGCAAGATAGGCTTATCCATCGCTGGCTTCATGTACCGTATGCGCTGCATACTCGGGTGATTAATGCCAAAGTCAAGCCGATTGCGACAGTCCTCTTTATTCACGGCATGGGCAACTCGGGCCGCGCGTGGAACAAGGTAATAGATAAGTTACCGAAGGATATTCGGGTGGTAACGATAGACCTGCTCGGGTTCGGTCAATCGCCACGCCCTGCTTGGGCAGTGTATAGCGCCAAAACACAGGCTCGTTCGGTCTTAGCAACCCTCCTGAGGTTGCGGCTGCAGGGGCCGGTGATTATCGTGGGGCACTCCTTGGGGTCGCTGGTGGCAGTCGAAGTAGCCAAGCGCTATCCGGTACTTATCCGTTCACTCATACTGTGCAGCCCGCCATTTTATCAGCTGTACGAAGAAGAAAAGAAATTCCTGCCACGAAGCGACGAGGTATTAAAAACAATTTACCAAATGGTAACAACGTACCCAGAACAATTTTTGCAGGTAGCGGCGATTGCGATGCGTTATAAATTAATTAACGCTATATTTAATGTTACTAAAGAAAATATTGATTCATATATGGGGGCACTTGAGGCGGCAATTATTAATCAAACCTCGTTAGAGGATGCCAAAAGACTACGGCTACCTATAACTATTTTACGCGGTACACTCGATCCAATAGTAGTGGTCAGGAATCTAAAAGAGCTCATACGGGAACGCTCGAACATAACATTAGTGCAGGTAGCGGCTGCTCATGAAGTAAAGGGGTTGTTTGTACCCGCAGTAGTCAAAGCCATCAATCAGGCGTGTCGGCCAAACATAGAAACCCCAACAAATAACCAGTAAGTATTTTACTATATACCTACT
The DNA here is from genome assembly GCA_002429375.1 of bacterium UBA6025. Classification (GTDB taxonomy): domain Bacteria; phylum Patescibacteriota; class Saccharimonadia; order Saccharimonadales; family Saccharimonadaceae; genus UBA1547. The sequence goes on from DIZP01000004.1 coordinate 17,905, forward strand.
CGCGAGGTATAATATAACTATCGACGATGG
>DIZP01000031.1:0-3236 GCA_002429375.1 bacterium UBA6025
GTTCTGCCAGTAAAGCCGCGGCTCGTTGGATTGCCCACCCCTTCACTATGCCCGATGGATCAAAGACGTCCTTATGCCAGACATCAAAATAGCCGTTCGTTTGGCGCTTGGTGGACTCGGCCAGTTCAAGAATGGTACGCAGCTCCTGACTGTAGTGCTCGACGACAAGCTCGCCCCGGTTAATTTTACCGACGTCACTGGCGTCGATATATGGACTGTAGCGAACATCGATTTCTCGAAAAAAACTAAACACGTCGTCGATAGCAGTCTCGTTAACATGGTCATCAGCGCAAATCACCGTTATAGGCATCCCCATAATCTGTTCGGTTTGCTTCACTATGCTTTTGCCTGTTGCAACGCATCACCCAGTGATTGGATAAAGGCCTGGCTAGTGTCGGTTGCTCCTGACACACCATCGACCTTCGCCGACTGGATTTGGATTGCTTGCTGTTTCAGCATCGGCATCGCCTGGGAATTAATCTCAACCGAATTGCGACGGTCGTTGGGGTATTGTAAGAATTCTACGTCCGTCAGTTTGCCGTCCTTGACCGTCGCCTTCACCTGGATATAACCATAGAGTGCGTCGGCGGCGCTACCGGTATACGCGCCGTCTTTATAAGCCGCTGCCATCATAGTTTGGTGCATTGCAGGGGTAGTGGTAGCTGTAGAAGATGGCGTAGCAGTACTCGTTGGTGTTAGCGGTGCAACAACAGCGCTACTTTCGTTGCGTTGGTTAAAGCTGTAAACCAAAAAAGTGGCAATGACAAATCCTGCTAGGGTAATTTTCTTTATATTCATATGTTATATCCTAGCACGGTCTTACTGTATATTACCTGAAGAATAACTTGATGATTTTATCAATTTTGCCTTGCCGTATTCACGCCAGATTAACCATATAATGAAGACGTCAAAGACAGTCAGCAGAACCATGCCCACCGACACGTGTACATAGATGCTATACAACTGATACAGCACAAAAGCTCCCAGCGCAACCAGCGAAAACGGATACGCCCACAGCTTATTTCTCAAGATACCGATAACTGCGATCAGTTTAATGAAAGCATGAATCCAGAGGTAAATAATAATGAACGCCGTGCTGCCGGTACTCAGATGGTCGGCCGAGTGCAAAATAATATTGGCAATCTTATCATTAGGGTCACCGACCAGCTCCCTCTGAGTTATAAACACCAAGAAGTCATGAATGGCACTTGGGTGGACAAAGAACAAGGCAAGACCACCAATGAATTCAGACACGCCACTGATACCCTTGAGGATAATCCCGGTCTCAAAAACTTTATCTAAGATAGACGAGGGGTGATACCAACTCATGCTTTTAGCCTCTTCGTTAACTTCGGCGTGAGGTAATACGCCACGGCACCTGCCACGAAGGCGAAGACGATGCTGCCGAGAATATCTATTGGTGAATGAACGTGACCGATAATCCTGGCCACGCCAATTGCCAGCGCTAATACAAACAGCGCGAACCCAAGTCGTCTCGAGAATGCAAAGACTGTCACCGCAATGACCGCAGCCAAAGCAGTGTGGTCCGACGGAAAGCCATTGTCGGGTGCATGAGGAAATAGAGGCACAACGTCATAGGACACGAACGGACGAGGATCATAAAACATAGCGGCGCCGACTTTCATTAGTACCAAACCTACCAGACCCACAATCAACCCGAATACGGCAAATCGCACCTTGTCAGTCTTGTCGAGAGTCAGCCAATATAGTATTGCAACTAAACCGGCTACTATAATGGCGTACTCGGCCACGAATAAAATAATATAACGCATTCGTATTATTATAACAAATTATGCTCGCAAGTATTCTGAATACCGTTAAAGTGTTTTTGTTATTTCTTGGATCCAGGTCGAGGCTCGTTTAAACTCCTCATCCCTCAGTGGCCCCTCCTTCTCTCCAACGATAAAGCCGACGGGCTCTGTCACCAGGTCACCACCTTTTGCTCGTAAGCTCGCCGCGATACGTGGGGCTGCAAAGCCAACCTTCTTCATAAACAGCTTCATACTAACGCCATGCTCATCGATAGCATACCGTGTATCAAACGCCGCCACTTTGATTCCGGCTAAAGCGTCTGATGGTAAATCGTTGAGATAATCATGAATAGATTGAGTTGGCTTGCCATTCTGCGTTGGCGATCCTACTATTAGTAAATCGATGGCTTTCAGTGCGGTTGGCTTAATATCGCCAACTAATGCCAGCCTGATATCATCGGATTGGTTGACGGTATGCGTAATTGCCTTGGCTATTTTTTCAGTGTTTCCGTAGGCAGAATCATATACGACAAGAACGTTCACTAACTCTAGCCCTCGCCGTCTGCAGTTGGATGCGTTAACAGATAGACAATCGGCAGTACTGTCCATGTCGTTGATAAGCTATAATTCATGATTTAACCTCCTGTAAATTAAAACATTCTACGCCTTATTATACCAGAAACTGTACTGACGATAGTTATCGAGCTCAATCCACTCGATTAGCGTCTCTGATGTCTTCTAGCACCGTCGTGATTGGCTTTTTGCAAAATTTAGTCCCACTGTGTATATAGTACCTCGAACTCTCCGGTAGCTCCTCGACATGTTCGTAAAAATCACCCGTGTGAAATGACGTCGGACCTAAACGTGAGGCTATTCCGGTAAAACCAGCCGGACTATGAGCAGTGGCGCCCTCGAGTACCCAGAGTTCCCCAGCGCCGTCCAAAAAAACAGGATGCGCATACTCATTCCCCCATTTCCATACTGCCTTGACGCCAACGGGATAACAATCAATCAGAGACCCGGGCTCGATCTTTTGGTTGCTGCCGATTAATTTACCCCATACACCCCGCGGTACAACTTCGAGACTGGTCGGAAGTTTTACCGCACCCGGCATACCAAGTTCGTTCATATCCGAAAGAAAATCGACAACAAAAGGCGTCTCTGGGCCGTAGTGTAGTTCCAAATTTCTGGCACCATTAACTTCGAATGGTTCAGCTGTTTTGATTGTTTCGCTCATTTTTAATATGATAACACACTTATAATAGCCTGTAGCTGATTTCTGAGATATTTTATAGTTTTTTGCGCAGGTGCACCCGCGCAAAAAAACTATGTTTTACGAACAGCCTGCTGAAGGATAATTTAAGGTCTTTTCTTAAAAATACCAATGACTGTTTCGCCAAACCTGCGACGCGCAGGTTCTTCTAGCGATGAATCAAGTTCACTTTGGTCAGCTTGTTGCTTGGC
>DIZP01000031.1:3504-17269 GCA_002429375.1 bacterium UBA6025
GTCCGAGAGCTGGCTACCAATAATCTCCAGGCTAGCTTCTGGTATTTGCTTCTGTACAAGTTCGATAAACCCGGGATGCAGCTCTTCGAGTCCCATTAATACATCGTAATTAGATAAACCAAACTCAGGAATCTCATTTGCATCTAGTTCTTGAATCGCGTCCAATAGTTTAGCCTCGGCTTCACCTTCGTCCGAGGGAAGGTTCCGAGGCTGTCTATCGTCTTCAGTATTCATCACCATACATTAATTATATAACTTTTTTACAACATGAAAAACCATAAGCGGAACAAAGCTTGTTACATTCCAGGCATCGTAAGCATCTCAAGAACATCAATAGAAGTTCCCGGATTTTGCAGATGCGGATGTGTTAATAGTAAATCCATAAGGTCGGCCTCTGACCCTGCTTCAACAATAGAGTATCCCGAAACTTGGCTATCGCTATTCATGACTCCGCTGGCAGTCACCCGATTTCCTGCCTGTAGCGGCAAACCAAAGTCTACTTTAACCGTTTTATTGGCGTCTTCTCGCCACTTTATCCATTCGTCCATACTCGCCTTCATCTGTTCGGGACTCGCGCTGGCCATCCGCTCACTCGTAGGCACCATTGAATTATATAAAACCATATACCTTGCCATAATATACCTCCTTACTTATCTAATTTTACCAATTTCAAGTATAAGTTTCCACTTTTTTGAAACTCGAAGACATCGTAGACGTGCGGATATTATAAGATAATATTTTACACGACATCGCCCGGAGGCAAGTAGGACTTATCCGATAACTCTGATGGTTTAAACTTTATTTCTATAATTTGTGCGAGCGTTAAGCTGGCAGGATGCCTACCATCCTTCAAAAATAGACACACGTCGTCAATAATACCCTCGCAGCTGCGACGACCTTCCATTTAAGCTTTTGGAAAGCCACACGCCAGAGCTACCATGCCCATATCCCAGAATCGACAATTTTTGCCAAGATTCTCTTCTTTGGGATAAAAGTGTTCACTCGTCATGACCATATTATGATACTTGCATATTGTTGTGTCAAATACCTGCAGGGTAAGGGCTTATACCTCGGTGCCGATGGCTTCACTGATACTTTGATAGCCGTCCCGCTTCAAAAGTGCCACGAGGCCTTGGTTTATTTGACCGACAAGCTGCGGCCCTTCGAAAATCATGCCGGTTATCAACTCGACGAGTGTGGCGCCAAGTTTTATTTTTAGATACGCGTCTTCCGCCGAAAACACGCCACCCACGCCAATAATCACAAACCGCTGGTGATATTTTTTGTAAGTTTGACGAATCAGGTTATTACTGAGCTCCCACGTTGGTTTGCCACTCAAGCCCCCCTTTATTGTCTCGGGTAACGGATCCATCAGTTTAACCTGCCCGCGGTCTTTCGCAAGGTTGCTAATAGTGATACCCGCAACCTGATGCGTGGCGGCGACTGCCAGGAGTTTGTCGAAATCAGCCCAGGCGAGGTCAGCCGGCACTTTGATAAATACCGGTTGTTGCATACCTACCCCGTCGACCTTTTGCAGCAAACGATCAAGCGACGCCGGCGTGGTAAACGGCTCACCGCCGTACGCGTTCGGACAAGAAATGTTGAGGGTAATAATATCGCCGACGGCAGCTTTTTGTATCTGCAAAAGACTATCTACGTAATCTGCGATCGCGTCGGTCTCGTTGGCGGTGGCTGGAGAGTTGGTTTTTGCAACTGATATATTCAACGGAAAGTTAATAAACGTTGACGGATGATAGCTTTTAACGCGGCTGATAATTTTCGCGACGCCCTGGTTCGCAAGTCCAGCGTAAACAACGATTGATTTTGTTTTTGGCAGACGGTAAAACCACGGCTTAGGATTGCCCTTACATGGTTGAGAGGTCAGCGAACCACCCTCCATGAAGCCGAAGCCAACGGATTTGAGTATCGGTGGTAACTCAAAGTTTTTGTCGAAGCCAGCAGAGAGCCCAATTGGGTTACGGAAGCGAAGACCCAGCACTTCCTGGCTCAAGACGGCGCTATTCTCGTACGCCCACGCACCGCGTACCAGGCCGCGGATAACCTGCGAACGTTGCAGCTGGCTCCCGACGTAAAGCAAACGCTCGTGCACAGCGTCCGGCTTTTGTTTGAACAATATTGGCTTAACCGCCTTTGTATAAGCTGCGCTACTCGCGCTGCTGATTAATGCTATCACGATAATTCTCCCTTCACGGTCACCTTTCAGTATACTCCGGCTGACGAAAGTATCCGCGGTATCAGCCCTTTTACTTACGACGAGAGGCTTATTTGCTTTTCGTGTGATACAAAAAATACAGCGGAATGCTAATAAGTGGAATCGTCAAAACAAGGCCCGGCCATAAGAGCGCCGGCAGCAGTTCATTCGGCTGGTACGTATTGCTTTGCATGATTGAAATCGCTGCCATAACCGTGTAGAGCAACGAGGCGGCAATCACGATGTGCAGAAAAGCGAATATCAAATCAAGCACGGGTGTTGCTTTCGTTGAAGTCTTGATATAAAAAAGATAGGTATATATGACGGCCCTGGCGATAAAAGTGAGTCCAAAGATAAATAGTGGAAGAAACACGGCCTGCCCAACTGCAACCACGGCAGAGCTATAGAGCCAAACGAAATAATTAACACTTAATATCAGGAAGGTGTGGGTTGATTCCCAAGTCGCATGCAAATATTCTCCGCCTTTATCGAGTGGTTTACCGACGCGTCGAAAGGCAATGTATGTCTCGTAGCCGAACATCGGAATATAAACAAGTAACGGAATGATAACGAACAGAAATGGCGCCATTTACAATAGATTCTTTCCGGACTGAACCTTGCCTTGGCGTTTGAATAACAGCCACAATGCGGTGCCCGTCGCGGCAAACAGAACGACATATGACAACGAGAACAAATAGCCCCACTGCATGACCGCTTGATTGGCGCTGAAGGCATCAGCCGTACGCAAATAGCCATTGACTGCAAACGGCTGGCGACCAAACTCGGCAACCATCCAGCCCAATTCGACAACCACTATCGCCAGCGGACCAGTCAGCATCAGCGCGAGCAGGGCTGGCTTACGATAACGGAGACCTCCGAGGCGTTCTTTAAACCTCTTGTTATGTAGCACGACGAAGGCCAGCGGTATGGCAACGATTGCCCCGACCAGTAACATTTTTGCTTCAAACAAAAGGTTAATAAAAAGCATTGGCCAGTCTTTTTTGACAAAGTTGTCGAGCCCTTGCACCTTCACATCCGGGCTATTCCCCGCCAATATACTGAGGAGGTTCGGTATTTTAACGCCGCCCTCGACCTTACCGTCAGCCGTCCAATGTCCGCCGACGATATACGGTGCGTTTTTTGTCGTCGTCTGAACCGTTTCAAGGACGGCGAACTTCCGAGGCTCGGACTGAGACAGATACTGGGTTTGTAAATGCCCGATCACGCCAGCCAACAGCGAGAATACGAGCGATACCACAGCCAAACGGAGCATGATAGTGCGTATGGCCTGCTGATCGCGACCCGTCGGTTGATGGCGCCAATAATAAAACGCATATACACCCAGCATGCAGAGTATCGTGGCCAGATAATAGCCGACGACCGAATGGGTTGTCATAAACAGGGCGGTTTTTGTCATGAGTGCGCCCACTGGATTCGCGCTGACAACTTTTCCACCGACGATAGCGAGTTTACCGGGATCTTGCATCCAGGCGTTACCGAGCGTGATTGATAGAGCCGATCCCAAAGCCCCAAGTGCGACCGGTACTCCCAGCCACCAGTGTTTCCACCCCTTAACCTTGCCCCATGTGCTGACGTAAAAAGCCAAGAAGACAGATTCAATCATAAAGGCATAGCCTTCCCAGCCAAAAGCGAGTCCCATCACCGATCCCCCGAAGTGAATCAGATTACCCCATACGAGCGACATTTGAAGGGAAATGACGGTGCCCGATGCCACGCCAGCAATCACCAGAATAATAGCCGCCATCGACAGTCGTCTGGCGTACTCGAGTATCAGCGGATCTTTTCGCCGCAAGCCCAAATGTTCGATTAACAATATGATAAGCGGTAGCCCCACTCCCAACATCGCAAAGATGATATGGAATCCAAGACTATCGGCCATAAGGGCCCGTGCAATGTTGACACTTTCCTGCATATGCTTATATCTTAACAGGAATACAGGTTAATCAGGTATATTTAAATTAGAAAAAAAGACCTATCCTGACGGACAGATCTTGTTTCGTGGAGGGCCATCGTAGATGCTATCGCAACTAATCTAAAGAGTTTTGCCTAGAGCCATCGAGCGCCGTAGATAATTGCCCCAACTACCACCGAACCATCAACGATGAAGAATAATCCCTGATAGATAAGAATCATGCGGTCTTTGTGTGCGATGCCGTACCAGAGCCAGATGAGTGCCATTACCTCAAAGCCTAGCCACGCAAGAATAGAAACGTTAGCTGCAGCCTTGTCGTGAAAAATTTGATATGACTGAGGCAGGGAGAAGAGTGGCTCAACAATGGCTGCGAAATAGATAATGCGGTCAATTGCTTTAGGTTTAGCAGTCTTTTTGAGAACCAGTGATTTATGGGTTTTTTGTCGTTTGTAGCGATGATACGTACTCATTAGCATAAGTATAACGTAAGGCATGTATGATTGGAACAAAAAAGACCTCCGAAGAAGTCTTTCGTGAATCTGTATTGGAGGGCCAGCCGAGACTTGAACTCGGGACACCCTGCTTAAGAGGCAGGTGCTCTAACCAGCTGAGCTACTGGCCCGTATGTTGTATTTGCTATGTAAGGTACTGGCTTTTTTAGGGCCCCATTTACAAAAACTGATTGTACACTATTACCTCTGTTGATACAAGGTGAGAAGTTTATTTGTAGCTTATGTTGAAACCGAGGTCAGACTTCTATCAGTCGATTCGGTAAAAACGGCTATCAATCAGCTTTTTGTACGGGTTCCAGATTTGCTTGGCCTTTTTGTGAGTTAGCGTCGACATCTTTGCCAGAATAATCAGGAGCATGCTCAGTCCCGTACATAGTAATGCAGCCAGAATTTTGTATAGGAAACCGTCTCCCGCATCAAGCAGCAAGATGAACAATAGAGTAACGGTAAATAGGATAATCATAATCATCCATTCATTGCTATACACTCTATTACTAAGCTGCATCGAGTAATTGGTGCGGTTTTGTTGATTTGCGACGAGGCCATTGAGAAGTTTATCGATTTCATCTTGGTATTCACCTTTATATTCCAAGCAGAAGGCAATCATGGCTTCGTATTTTTCTTCACCACCACCGGGTCGACGATGACGCATGGCGTGGTCTAAATAATCAAGAAACATATCTTGGATACTTTTACGCAATTTCAGTGGTAATTTCGCAATACCGATAACCATTGCGAAGATTGCATTTGATTCTGAACGAACTATTTTATGTAATTCTTCGATTCTCGCTTTTTGAGCACCGATGATTGGCGATATATAGAATCCATATAAGAACGAGTTGACGGAAAATAACGTCAAGGCGCCACTCTCGAATTTTAAGTGTGGCACGAACGTTACGAGCAGCGCAAATACTATAAATACAATTATAAAATAATAACTTAATCTGATTTTTGTTAACAACATCATTTTCATTTTATCCTTCTCTTATGATTGTCAGTATAAAATAAAGTTGTATAAAAGCATAGGTAGTTTATATTTATTAGTGAAATGGCCGGACGGATAGCACCAGCAAGCTGGCTTCTCCGCTCATTCACGAAAGAAAATACCTTCGGTGCTTTCTTTCGCTTCAATCGCTACGCCGAACCGCGACCAATCGGCAGCTGAAGCTGCCGGGTCGGCGGTTCAAATCCTCCGCGGAGTTACCAAAATAAATAGACGAGCTTTCACTCGTCAATTTATTTTGGTACACCCGGACGGATTCGAACCGCCGACCCTCTGTTCCGAAGACAGATGCTCTAATCCACTGAGCTACGGGTGCATATCAGAGGTAATTATACCACGCATGAACATCTTGGGCTATAATGTTGGCATATGGACATTCACACAAATATTCCACTCAAAAACTTTACGACCATGAAACTTGGTGGCAACGCCCGTTTTATGACGGAAGTTCACACCGCCGAAGAGGTCGCGACCGTCTATCGTAATGCCAAGGCCCAGTCACTGCCCGTTTTTGTACTCGGGGGCGGCAGCAATGTCATCGCCAAAGACGAAGGTTTCGTCGGCATTGTGATTCGAATGCGTATTCCAGGTTTTGAGGTTATCGCCGACGACTTGTACTCAACGACTATCCGGGTTGGGGCGGGTGAAAACTGGGATGAGACGGTCAAACGAACGGTCGACATGCGTCTGACAGGTATCGAAGCCCTGTCGGCAATTCCGGGAACCGCCGGAGCCTCCCCTGTCCAAAACGTCGGCGCCTACGGCCAAGAAATTGCTGATACCCTCGAATCACTCGTTGCCTACGATAGCGAGAATGATGCCTTCGTCACGTTACAAAAGGCCGATTGCGGCTTTTCCTACCGACATAGTATCTTTCGCGGGGATCAGATGGGGCGTTACATTATAACGTCCATTACCCTCGTTCTCTCCAAAACGAGCCCTCAACCGCCTTTTTACAAAGCCCTGCAGGAATATTTCGACGAGCATAAGATAGGTATCTTTACCCAGGACGTCGTCCGAAAAGCCGTGATTGATATTCGCACCAACAAACTACCCGACCCCGACGTCTTCCCAAACACCGGCTCCTTCTTTAAGAACGCCATTGTCGAGGATTGGCAGCTGAGCGACCTCCGCTCGATTAACCCAGACATCCCCATCTACGATATGGGCGACGGCCGTTTCAAAGTTCCAACCGGTTGGTTGATTGAGCAGACCGGCCTGAAGGGGACAGTGCTCCACGGCATCAAAATCCATGACAAGAATGCCCTGGTACTTATCAACCAGTCGGCCTCAAGCTATCGCGATCTCGAGAGAGCCCGCGATGAAATCATCGGAGCGGTACGCGATAAATTCAAGATACAGATAGAACAAGAGCCACTCGAAATCTAAAATGCTTGCGATTTGGCCTCAAAACTCTTATGCTATAGAGTATGTACCGCCGAGGATTTACTGTCGTTGAATTAATTATCGTCATTACTATTATGGGCATTCTGCTCGTACTGGGAGTCGTCAACCTTCGCGGCACGCAGGCAAACGCACGCGATTCAGAGCGTAAGACAGATATTGACACTATTGCATTACATCTTGAAAATTTCTACACGTCTGGCAACGATACCAGCACTACCTTTGGAGAGTACCCATCGACGACCATTATCGGAAATGAGCTCGCAACCTTGCGTGACATCGATCCGAAGTCACTTGTTGCGCCCGGCGGCCTCAGTCCTTCGTCGCTCGTTGCGGAAGTGAGCGCTACCCCACTGCAAACGACTGCCGGCGTCAACCCCCAACCTACCACGGGTCAATACGTCTATCAGCCGGTGCAAGCCAACGGCACGTTATGTACGACTGCGATCCAAGAATGTCGAAAGTTCAATTTATTCTATAGACTCGAAACGGATAACCTCGTCTATATGGTAACGAGTAAAAACCAATGAACAACCTCAATAAACAAGCCGGTTTTACGGCCGTCGAACTGTTAATCACCCTGTTTGTGGCGGCGGCCTTCTTGGTCTCTGGGTTCCAGCTTTACAATCTGATCATTAAAGATGGCGGTCAGACTCGAGCCGATGCTCGCGCCAGTAATGTAGCCTACGATTACTTGCGCCGCTACGCCACGTCGGCCGCTAACCCTTGCGTGGCGGCAACTCCGGTTAACAATACTGCCATTGCCGTGTCCGGACTGAGCGCCGTCACGGTGACCGTTGCTATTACCTGCCCCTACGCGGCCACGACAAGCATTTCAAAAGTCGAAGTCACTGTATTATATAATTCGCCCCAGCAAACGATGAAGTATTCGACTTATGATAAAAACTAAACGCTCGCCCCAATCACCCAGCCACGGTTTTACAATCGTCGAGCTGCTTATTATTGCTCCAATCGTTATTTTGACAATTGGAACATTTATCACCGTCATTGTTAACATGACTGGCGAAGTGTTAGCGACGCGCAGTTCCAATGTGCTCGCCTACAGTATCCAAGATGCGCTGGACCGGATTGAAAGTGACGTTAAATTGAGTACGACCTTCCTGGCAGTTAATAACGTCGCCCTTCCAGTTGCGTCACACCAAGGTTATGACGACAATACGGCCAACTTCGCCAATGTTGACAATGGGACTAAGGGCAATATGCTCATCCTCAATACCCTAGCGACAACGGGTAATCCATTATCTTCTACTAATGGGCTCGTCTACCTCAAACTCCCTAACCTTAATGACTGCCTCAGCCCACAGATTAACCAGAATACTCCGATGACGATGAATGTCATTTATTTTGTTAAAACCGTCGGTGGTACCAGCTCTCTATGGCGGCGGTCCGTCATGACGTCAGACTATGCGTCTGCCGGGTGTGCCGTTCCTTGGCAACAGCCAAGTTGTGCGCCAGGAGTTACCGATGCATTCTGTAAAACACAGGACGTGCGCCTAGTCGATGGCATAAATCCCAGCGATTTTGTCGTGCAGTACTTTAATACAGCCGACGCGACAGCCGCCAACAGTGTCGCTGGCGACAACGGTCAATCTCCAGCCCTCCGCTCTGCTGCCCTGCAGTCAACCGCAACGATCGGCGTATCAATTAACGTGACCAAGACGGCCGCAGGTCGTACTATCAACCAAACCGGTACAATGCGAGCAACCAGGCTTGATATTAACGCCTCGACTATTGCAGCCATCGTACCTGCCGTAATCCCCGCATCACCAGTAGTAACTGGCTCGTTCTTGACACCGGATTCTGGACAGTTCAGCTGGCCGGCCGTACCTGGGGCTAGTTCCTATACCATCGAGAAACAGATTGACAGTGTTAGTGGCCCCTGGACAGTCGTAGCTTCTAATATCACCGCAACTACCTACAACATTAGCGCACTCCGTTTGAATGCTATTAACGCCCGCGTCACCGCCATCAGCAGCGCTGGGTCATCGGCAGTTTCGAATACAGCGACCGTGACGATTCCGGCGTGGAACGCGCTTGTACTGCAGAACAATTGGAGTGATTATAACCAAGGTTATGCAGCTAGCGCGTACACCAAAACCAGCGCTGGCGTGGTAGTCTTGAAGGGCCTTATCAAACGAAGCGGTACACCAACAGCATACGAAACGATTGGTGTACTTCCCCCAGGTTATCGACCAGCAAGTATTGCGATTTTCCAGACAAGTACGGATCTAAATGTCGCATCACGTGTTGATGTCTATCCAGACGGTAGTATCAGATACGTTGTTGGCTCAGCTGCATGGTTTGCACTCGATGGCATTAAATTCCTGCCAACAGGCTCACCGTACCCATTCACCCCACTCACCTTGTCTGGTGCTTGGGTAAATTACGATAGTGGCGTCCACGAAACAGCTGGATACGCAGTTGATGGTAGTGGTCGCGTACAACTGAAGGGCTTGGTTAAAAACGGTACAGGCACTATTGGCGTCCTGCCCGTTGGTTACCAACCTCCACAAATCATGTATCTGCCCGGGGATGCTACTAATGCCTTCGGTGATTTTTCTATAGATACAGCAGGGGCTATATTGCCGCACGCATACACTAACCCGTATTTCTCAATTCAGTCAATGTTTTATCCTGCAAGCTATGCATGGCCCAATACCCTCACGCTTCTCAATGGCTGGGTGGCTTATGGCGGAGGTCTCTCGACGCCTCAATTCACAAAAGCTGCCGATGGAATAGTAACAGTTAAAGGATTTATCAAATCGGGAACGATAACCTCGGGGACGGTGATTGCTAACCTACCCGCTGGCTATCGACCAAAAGAAACCATTTTGCTTGGGGGTGCTGCGTGGGATGCCTATAGCCGAATCGATATACAAACTAATGGAGATATCGTTGCGAGGGTTGTCAGTGCCGGCTGGACGTCACTTGATGCAATTACCTTTATGGCCGAGCAGTAGTATAATAATGCTTGTGTTTAAATTGCTAAACAAGTATCATATACATATACAATAATTAATAGGGGGCAATAGAACTATGGTTCTTAATAAAATGAAAAATGTCAAAGGGCAAAGCGGTTTTACTATCGTCGAACTTTTGATCGTTATCGTCGTTATCGGCATCTTGGCAGCAATCACGATTGTGGCTTATAGCGGTATTACGGCACGTGCTAATACAGTAAAAGCTCAATCAAACGCCGAATCGGCCCAGAAAGTCGCCGAGACCTACAACGCCGACCTGGGACTTTACCCAACTATGGCTCAGTTGACGGGCTATACCACTGGTTCAGCCCAGCTGCCTTCAGGTATCACACTGCAGGCCACCGCGCCAGCCATAGGTAACGGTCTGACCACACTTAGCTATGTTCCAAAGGGTACAACCGGTGGTTGTATCGGTTGGTTTAACTTTACCGCTGGTGTGCCTTGGTACACCGCCGTTGGTAATGCCGTTGTTCCGGCTGGTAGCCTGAGCTGTTCATAAGCCAGTAGCCACTAAATATATTATAAAAGATTCCGAAAGGAATCTTTTATAATATATTGCATTCTAGACTGGTGTATGACGTAATGAGCAACCTTTCGATGGAACTACCTTTCTGCTTGCGCTTACATATACACTATGGTAAATTGAGACCATAACTTATCAATTACTTAGGGGGCACTTGAAAAGATGATAAATAAATATACCGGAACAAAACGTCAGAGCGGTTTTACGATTGTCGAGCTCTTGATTGTCATCGTCGTTATCGGCATCTTGGCAGCAATCACGATTGTGGCTTATAACGGCATCACGTCACGTGCCAATACATCAAGCTCGCTGACAGCAGCGGACAATGTGTCAAAAAAATCAGAAGCCTACAACGCAGACCAATCGACTGGCTATCCAGCTACTTTTGCCGCATTAACCGGTGCCGTATCAACTGCTTCGTATTTTCTAAGCAATGTAACACTCGCTCCTGCACCAATGGTGGCGGCGCCAGCGACGCCAGCGACGGTCAACTTCTATAGGTGTGGAACTAGTGGTGCAGTAGCTGCACCGACTAGCTACGCACTGATAACTGCCACCACTGGTAACAAAACCTATTATTGGGACTACTCGGCAGCCAACGCAACCTTATTTGATACTGCTGGTGTCACTAGCGGCTTGGTCGGTACCTTCAACGTGGCCTGCTTCATCAGTACGACGTAAACATATGACGACTCACACAAAAATCCCTAGTTTAAAGACTAGGGATTTTTAATAATAAAAGGCTACGCTTGGTCGCTAGGTAAAGGAAACGTCAGAGCAAGTTGCTTAACTTCGAGAGAAAGCTGTTGAAGAGCAGTTGGGTCATCCCAGTTATCAATCGCCTGTTTCATCCACTCGGCAATTTGAGCCATATGTTCTTCACGCAAGCCGCGGGTAGTAATGGCTGGCGTGCCCAGGCGAATACCGCTTGGCTTAAACGGTGGCAACGGGTCATCCGGCACGACGTTGGCATTAAGCGTCAACCCGATGGCATCAAGCGCTATCTCGGCCACTTTGCCATCAATCCCAAAACTCTGATAGACATCGGCGAGGATCAGATGATTGCTGGTTCCGCCCGTCACCAGTTGGAAGTCGCGCTTTAAGAGCTCGTCAGCCAACACGGCGGCGTTCTTGACCACTTGGAAGGCATAATCCTTAAACTCGGGTTGCAGGGCCTCGTGAAAGGCCACAGCCTTGGCGGCAATGGAATGCATGTGCGGTCCACCTTGCATACCGGGAAAAACAGCTCGATCAATCAACGTCGGAATATTCTCTAGCGTCTTTTCGGGTGCCCGTAGCGGATTACCGACGATGCCCTTCGACAGAATCAAGCCACCCCTCGGTCCGCGCAGCGTCTTGTGAGTGGTCGTAGTAATGACATGAAAGCCAAAGTCAAAGGGATTAGCCGCCACCCCGCCGACAATCAAGCCCGCAATATGGGCCATATCGGCCATCAACAGCGCCCCGACTTCGTTCCCAATCGCCGCAAATTTAGCGTAGTCAAGCTCGCGCGGGTAGGCACTGAAACCAGCCAGAATAATCTTTGGGTGGTGCAACAAGGCAAGTTCGCGGAGATTATCATAGTCAATCTCGCCTGTCGAGATGTCTTTCATCTTGTAACGGACAAAGTTATACAGCTGCGCACTGCGAGTCACCGGTGCCCCGTGGGTCAAATGCCCTCCGTGGCTGAGGTCCATCGCCAAAACGGTGTCACCTGGGTCTAACCAAGCGCTATAGACCGCTTCGTTGGCCGGTGCGCCCGAGTGGGCCTGGACGTTGGCATGGTCGGCCTTAAAGAGCTGTTTGGCACGATCGATAGCCAGCTGCTCGACCTGGTCGGTAAAGTCTTGACCACCGTAATAGCGCTTCCCAGGATAGCCTTCGGAATATTTATTGGTAAAGATGCTACCCAAGGCAGTTAAAACGTCGCGACTGACGTAATTTTCGCTCGGAATTAATTCGAGACCCTCGCGCTGACGCTGCTCTTCACCAGTGATCAACGTCTGTATTTGTGTATCTTTCACGACTTTTAGCTCCCTTGTCTACTATCGACCAAATACTATTTACTACAGTATATCATTATTGACTATATATCATGGGTGATATAATATAGAGCTTATGACAAATGACACTTACAAATCCAAGATTGGCACCCTAATACAAGAGACACGGCAGTCGCGCGGACTCACTCAAACGCAACTTGCGGAAGCCCTAAACACCAGTCAAAGCGCCATTAATCGCATTGAAAAAGGCGGTCAAAATATCAGCCTTGAGATGTTAGCGCGTATTAGCGAAGTCCTGTCAAGCCAAATCGTCACTGTAAACCAGCCAGGGATAATTAATTTTCACGTTGATGGCGGGCACAAACTCTCTGGCAGTATCACCGTCAACACCAGCAAAAATGCCGCCGTCGCCCTGTTGTGCGCTGCATTACTGAACCGTGGAACAACTACTCTGCGTAACGTCGCCCGGATAGAAGAAGTCAATCGCATCATCGAGGTTCTGAACAGTATCGGCGTCAAAACTAGGTGGTTCGGCGACAACCACCTTGAAATTACCCCTCCCGCCAAGCTCAAACTCGACGACATGAACGTCGCGGCGGCGCGACGGACGCGCAGTATTATCATGTTCTTGGGTCCACTGCTCCATCGCTACCAGTCGTTCAAACTTCCCTATGCCGGTGGCTGCAACTTGGGCGAGCGGACGGTCGAACCACACCTGAGCGGACTGGCGTACTTTGGCCTCAAGGTAAAAACGGTCAAGGGTTTTTACGAGTCAACCGCCACGCCGATCAAACCTAAACGAGCCATCGTTCTGTCCGAACGGGGCGACACCGTGACCGAAAACCTGCTGACGGCTGCCGCTTTGAACGACGGAGTCACTGTCATTCGCAACGCCAGCCCTAACTACATGGTGCAGGACCTCTGTTTCTTCCTTGAAAAACTCGGTGTCAAGATTGACGGTATCGGCACGACCACCCTAACCGTGCACGGTGTCCGTGACATCAATAAAAATGTCGAGTATTCGCCCAGCGAGGACCCGATCGAAGCGATGAGTTTTATCGCCGCTGCCATCGTCACCAAATCAGCCATCACCGTCAAACGGGCGCCGATTGAATTCCTCGAGATTGAGCTAAAAACACTGGAAGACATGGGCTTCGACTACGAACTATCAGA
>DIZP01000031.1:17565-20170 GCA_002429375.1 bacterium UBA6025
CCTCTCGACAAAATCCACCCCCTGCCCTTCCCTGGGCTGAACATCGATAACCTGCCGTTTTTTGCCGTCATTGCGGCCACTGCGACGGGCCGAACACTCATCCACGACTGGGTCTATGAAAACCGCGCCATTTATCTGCTGGAGTTAGCCAAGCTGAACGCCAACGTCAAGCTGCTCGATCCGCACCGTGTCTACATCGAAGGACCAACCGTCTGGAAACCAGCCGAGATTATCACCCCTCCAGCCCTGCGACCGGCCGTAGTCATCTTACTTGGTATGCTGGCAGCGCCCGGCATCTCGACATTACGTAACGTCTACTCGATTAATCGAGGTTACGAAGATTTGGCCGAACGACTGAACACGCTCGGTGCCAAGATTACCGTTATTCGCGATATTACTGGATAATTTCTAGGCGTAGGGATTGTAGGCGCGCGCCGATGGCTCGCTGAATCCTCGAGGTGGAGCCGCATTCGGCAAAACAGGAGCCGAACGAGAGCGCATACTTGTTCGAGCTGTACTACCCGGTGCCACTGTCATGGCGCGTTGAACGCCATAGGCCTGGCCGACAATCGATCGGTTGTACGACCCAACGGCTTGTCTGGTTTGCGCGATTCTCTGTCGTTCATCAAATGAAGTTGACGATACCGCACCGACGTGACCAGCGTTGGCCACCTCAGCATAGCCGCTGGTGTGGAGTGGCTTACCAGGTTCAGCGTTGACGACATATTTATTTAAATCTATCATGGTTGTGCTTTGGTTACTTTAAGTATATACCTCAACGAAAATTAGACAAAACTTCCACCCGTTGGACAAGATATTAATCGGTCATGAAGGCGACGACGGCAAACCGCCCATCATTGTCGCGCCTTCCTTTCAGAAACTGATTATGTGAATAATAGTTAGCGTCTTGGGATGAATCAATCGGTGAAATATCAATATTCTCAGCTCGTATGCCGGCACGTATGAACTGCTCCATGGCAACTTCATGCATACTACGATTATTAAATTCGAAAAGAGGATAGTTCGATTTTCCCGCGGCTGGACTGAGCCAAACGGTAACGTCCTGTGGATCAACGTTATGATGTTCTTGTAAAAATTCAACGGACCGAGTACCGCCGTACTGTTCCAAATTATGTCTGCCGAGGTGTGATACCATCAGTATATTCTTGACGGGGTCATGTAGCACGGCACCGATACAATCAGCGAGCGGAAGAAACAGAGCGTGTTGTGGTCGGGTAACGACAAGTGCATCATTGACGACGGTCGACTCACGAACGATACCGTCGCCTTTAAACGTGTCGTCAATCGTAGCGTAACGACAATAATCATCGCCCTCGTATTTAAGTCGTACTAACGTAGTCGCTTCTGGTTGAATGCCATTCTTATTTAAAAAATCCGTCCGAGACTGATTTGCTTGTGCAAGGTTGCCACTGTGGATTGACTGCATTGAGCCATCCAAAAGAGTCGAGTTAATAATAACAACTGCCATGCAACTATTATAACTAACCAGTTGGGTTTTCTTACTTAATTTATAGACTAACTCCAATAATAATCTTTACAGACCGTCGGCTGTCGACCAGTCTGTCGCAAGGTCAAATCCGTAGGGCAACCTTGCTGCAAAACCACCAGTATCGTATACCTTTGCTAACCCTAAGCTTGTTTCAACAATTGAACATTTAGGATAACTTGAATAATTAGCTGCAACGATTATATAACCTTGATCATCAACCTTTGCTCCATCGGGTCGTACGTAGTAGCGTCCACCTTGTCCACAACTCTGCATTACGGCACTCATATTGAGGTCATAATACGTTTCACGATGCGAGACGCCTTTACTATCTGTAAAGTACTGGGCGCTCTTTGATTTAGTAAGGCCAGAACCGTCATTTCGAAGACCGATAACTTCAACTTGCTCGGTAGGATTGCGGGTTATAATGTTGGCAATTTCTACTCTTGAGATTTCAACTCCGTCTTTGATGTTTAATTGATAAGTCAGACTTCGAATGCCCGGCGTTCCAGCAGTCTGAATCGCACGATATCCAATTGGTCGGTCGGTGTCGTACACAAGCCGACTAATAACTGAGGTTTCCTGGTCAATCGAAACTGTTTGTACACCCTCTCTCCAAATACGCACATCCATACCCTGTGAGATTGGCGTTTCCTTTGGCAGTGATGCATGACCTTTATTACCAAGGGAAATGTTTTTCTCGATCAGCATGTCTCCGACCGTTTTTGCTTGCGTACGAATTTCGGACTTTTTACCGTACAAATCAAGGACGATAGGCTTCGCTCGCATAATAGTGAGTTGCAAACCAGCACCATCAGCAATGAAATCAGTTAATGGTTTTAAAGTCGTGATATCTTCGTCATAAACAGTTACACCCACGTCTTTGGCGATTTGCCTGGCAGTCTGATAGGGCGATACCGTCTTTATGCGAATAGCGTCGTCGACCACAACCACTGGACGAGCACGATAAACATTAACCCTATAGCTGGACGCGACTAACTCTTCTTTGACGGATGGTTCAACTGTATCGTGCGCGTCAAGTTCGATATTCTCCGCCTTTAGCGCTTCGCCAAGTGTCTTTGCTTTGGACAAGAATAC
>DIZP01000031.1:20450-22057 GCA_002429375.1 bacterium UBA6025
TCGCGCAGTGGGCTATTTAAATAGCACAAAAAAAGCACTACCTAAAAGAAGTGCTTAAATATAATCATTTTGGTACGGCATTATGTACGAAGTTAGAACCAGTATTATGAAGTAATTACTTAATTGCTTTGCGTGCTCGCCATAAGAGAACACCAACGAAGAGTATGCTGAGTGCTGTAACTATGTTGCTGAAGATATTTGTTGCCTCGTATGAGGCGTCCGTTCGAAACTCCCACAGAACCAGAATCAAAGTACTGTAGAACATACCAATCAAGACGGCGTAGAAGAGTCTACTGAACCGTGGCTTGATGTGACCAAAAAGCAGATAGGCGACGACGGCGATAGCCAGTGGTGTAACTAGGTAGCCACCAATTATGAGCCACGTCGGCACGTTCGGGTCGTAGGTCGCCTTGCCGATAAGGACAAAGTAGGGTCCGCTAACCAGCGTATATACTTGGTAAACAATAAATGAAACTACTATTAAGACCTTGGCAAGAGCACTTAAGTCAGACCGGTTTGGTCTGGATTGCCGAAAGTAGGCAATGGCCAAGACGGTCAGCACCGATGCCAAAGGTGTGCTCTCGAAGACTATTTTTGCCCATGGATACGACAGTTGTTCGGATAAGCCTTGAAGACCAAAGCGAGCTAAATCAAATAGCCAGAATAGTGCCATAGCGAGGACGGCGTAGACTACGCCCAAGAACAGTTGGTCGTATTGTGTCCGTCGGGCGGATTTCTTAGTAAGCCGATAGCCAGCAATAAAGCCGCCACCAAGGAGGACGATATAGCGAAGGTAATATATAACGTCAATTGGGTCGCTAATGAAACGCCGATTAGCGTATGCGCCGTATAGATTTGCTACACATCCCACCACGACAAATGCCAGACCGGCTAGTGTAAGTATTTTTTCGAGATGAGTATAGGTGCTTATTTTTTTCTTTTTTGCTTTCATGTCAGTACTTTACCACTAATGTAGTATGGCAACAATAAGTGTAAGCGTTATGGTACGGCGTTAGAACCAGACGCTATTCGTTTAACTCGATCTTTGTTTTGCCGATCGACTGAATAAGTGAGCCCAAGAATATGAAATTCCTGTCGTGTTTACCATTCAGCCATACCTCAAGGTACTCGCACTCACCTAGTTCGTCGCGTATTGTTTCGTAAGTAATATAAGTAGGTGCATACACTACAATGTCTTCGGTTATAAATTCCCGGATGTTGGTTATTAATTCGCCAAGATCGGGATTCTGTTCGGCTGGATTTACTTTACCGCTATGATTGCTCCAATAAGGGATGTCATACAAAATAACGTCTGCTTTAATACTTTTCAATAAAAACTTTGAACTCACGTCCCCAGTTAATAGTTCAAAGTTTAAAACTTTGGCATACTCAAAGTTAGTTCTACAATCGTCTATCACCAATTGGCTATTATCAACGCCGATTACTTTATCGAAGGAGGCGGCTAATTCAACGAGGCTAACTCCCACACCGCAACACAGCTCACAAACCGTAGCGCCTTTGCCCTGAAGCCTACCTGCAAGATAGCGGGCTGTTGTCGAGTAGCTAGAAATCTTTAGCGATAGTTCGTCGCCAGCAATCTGTGGATC
>DIZP01000031.1:22380-22505 GCA_002429375.1 bacterium UBA6025
GCTACCGGGGCGTACCTTGGATTGTATTCGTAGCGTATGCGTCCGATAGTAAATATTCAGTGGATAGAGCATGCTTATTATTTATTTTCCGCTTGCGCTAGGCACTGAGCTACCGGGGCGTACCT
>DIZP01000031.1:22815-27864 GCA_002429375.1 bacterium UBA6025
GATCGACGAAGATGTGGAAAAGCCAAAGAAGCGTAACGAACAAGATGGCTTGGTTAGTCGTGCCGATATAGATCATGGCGAGCAGGCTCGGCCCAATCAGGCTGTGGCCAACGTTATACAGCGCGGCACCAACCTTTGAATTAACGAGGTAGCCAGCGGCGCTTATGTCAAACACTAAAAACAATACGACGAGCCAGTACCAAGCGAAGCCGCCAATCACAATATAGAAAACGGCAATCAGGACGGCAATTACAAGATATTCAAGGCTAACGATTCGTTTGAGGATAGAGTTTTGCATATGCTTGTATTGTAACGTATCGTGAGCCAAGCGAGAAACTAAAGACAGTTCCGCGGTATAATAGAAACTTAAGGAGGATACAATTATGACAGACATTACCGATCACGGCCCCGGGCCATTCGTAGCCAACATCGAGGCGGCCACGCTCGAGAACACCAACTACCGCACGACTCTATGGACCGGCGTTAACCTCCAGGTTACCCTCATGGCCATCCAGCCAGGTCACGAGATTGGGCTCGAAGTTCATGATACCCACGACCAATTTTTACGCATCGAACAAGGTCAAGCCACGGTCTCTATGGGGCCGAGTCAGACCGAACTGAAGGTTTGGCAAGCCAGCAACGATGACGCCGTCATCGTACCGGCTGGGACGTGGCATAATCTGGTGAATAGCGGCGACGTTCCCCTGAAGGTATATTCAATCTATGGACCACCGCAACATCCGCACGGCACAGTACATGTGACCAATGAGGAAGCAGACGTAGCTGAAGAGTAAGGCGGAGAGAAAGCGGTCGCTGATGAGAGTTCAATCCGTCAGCTTCTATACCAAAAAGAAATACCGTGCCAGCATGACACAGTATTTCTTTTTGTTGCAGCGTTTTAGACGAAGTCCGAACTACCATTACATGATAGACTTTAATAGTCTATGGATAGATTTACATATCTTTTTCTTGGTTTAGCGATTCTGTTGCCTGTTATCGTATGCTTTATTTTGCGTGACGACTTACGTAACAAAATACTAAAATTTGGTGGTATTGGTGGAGTTACCGGAATTATATCAGAAGCTTTCTATTTTCGAGACTACTGGCGTCCAATCAACATGTTTGGTGTTGCAACGCTATCTTTGGAAGATTTTCTTTTCGGATTTGCAATCACGTCTTTAAGCTTTGCAGCCTATGCCACTATTTTTCAGAAAACATTTAAAAACCCATCACCAAGACGAGGGCGACTTTACCTATCATTCTTCGTCCTCGGCTTGATAGCAATGTTCATTTTTAATGTTGGAATCGGCTTTAATTCTATTTTTGTAAGCTCGTGTATTTTTATTATTCTTAGCTCAATCATCCTTTACACGAGAAGGGATCTATTGAAGCCAGCATTCTACAGTGTGGTCTTCGTAATAAGCTATGTACTTGTTATTTATGTCATATTGTTTTCGTGGATCGACCCAATGTTTTGGGATAAATATTGGCGGCTTGCTGGCACTATGTGGGACATCAGATTAGTTGGAGCGCCTCTCACCGAACTACTGTGGTATGCAAGTTGGATAATCTTTGCAAGTATTAGCTATGCCTTTGTTAGCGGAAGAAAGTTCAGCAACAAAAGAGACCCACAGTTATAGGTCTCTTAATAATTCTTGGTGCACCGTTTTAGACGAAGTCCGAACTGCACTGCACTATTAAGCTCCAAAAATACTAAGGGGCACCAAATGCAGGCCTTGATAACTTTCTACCTAAAGCATCCAGTTTCATTCGCTCATCACTATTTAGCCCACTAATCGCTGTCTTGCAGCCTCGGAAAAGCGGGTTAGCCTCATCGCTAAGAGCTGTAGCGCCAAGATAAACAATCACCTCGCCGGAAACAACTAACCAATCGGTCCTATCTTCACATTCAATAGCCGCCTGCAAATCACCGTTAAAAAGCGCCTTCACGCCACGATAGGGGTCACCTTCACATCTGCCACACATTAACGAGTATTATAGCACTCTATCGCACACGTTACATTCGCCGATGAGAGTTCGATTCATCGGCTCCGATACCAAACCAAAAACCGTGCCAGCATGACACGGTTTTTGGTTTGGTGCGGGCGGAGAGAATCGAACTCTCATCGTTTGCTTGGAAGGCAGACATATTAGCCATTATACGACGCCCGCACGTTTTGCTATTATAGCAGTAACCACGGGGGTATCAAAGTACTCGCCCATATTTTAATATCGTCCCTAATCTGTTACAATTGCAAGGTCCAACATGCTGGTATGGCGAATGTAGCTCATCTGGTTAGAGCGCCGGGTTGTGGTTCCGGAGGTAGAGGGTTCAATCCCCTTCATTCGCCCCAAAATAAAAGGAAGTCTTTCGGACTTCTTTTTATTTCTGCAGAGTCAAATCTGCCCGCATCGCATCGGCGGCAAGCTTGTTACCTAATATCTTCTGGACTTCCTCTAGGCTGATTTCTATCGTACTCCCCGGCTCTACCGTGCCTGATAACATCTGTTTAGCAACGGTATTTTCAACCGCGCGCTGTACGACGCGGCGCATCGGACGAGCCCCCAGTCGTGGGTCGTAGCCGCTATCCACCAGATAAACCTTTGCCTCGTCGCTGACGTTGACGGAAACTTTTTGAAGCGCCAACGTCTTATTAACGTCAGCCAGCATCAAATCAACTACCTTAATTAATTCGTCTTTTTTCAGCGGACGGAACATCACGATTTCATCGAAGCGATTCAAAAACTCCGGACGGAACTGATTGGTGCTAATCAGCTCATCGATAAACTGACTCTCGAATTGTTCGATGTCCAGACCGCGTTCAATCTGTTCGCGAATCCGATCGGCGCCAGCATTGCTGGTGGCGATGATGATGGCGTCGCGGAAACTGACTTCCCGGTTTTTAACGTCCCGCAGAATACCTTCGTCCAGTAATTGCAGGAAGGTTGTCAGCACGTTAGGATGGGCCTTCTCGATTTCATCGAGCAAGATAACACTAAACGGCTGCTTCATCACCCGCGCGGTCAGACTGGCGCTGTCGTCGGCACCATCGGCAATCAAGCGGCTAACGTCATCGCTGCTGACATACTCGTTCATATCCAATCGAATAATGTGGTCTTCACCCCCAAAATAGACTTCGGCCAACGCCTTGGCAAGTTCGGTCTTACCAACGCCAGTCGGACCGAGGAACAGAAAGGTTCCAATCGGTCGGTTTTGATTACGAACGCCAGCTCGGGCGCGACGCAGGGCGTCACTGACGACGGCCACGGCCCGCGTTTGATTGATCATGCGGGCATGAATGAGTGTTTCGAGGTTCAGTAGCTTTTCGCGCTCGGCATCACCGCTAGCCACGCCGACTTTAACGTCCATCGTCTTTTCGATGGCTTGCTGAACGGAATGAGCGGTCACCAATCCCCCTTCGGCGTAACCAGCCGCCGCTTCCAGCAGCTTGAGGGCGCGACCCGGCATCGCCAAGTCATGAATATAACGTTCACTCAATCGATAGGCCTCCGCTAGCGCCTGGTACATATAGGTCACGTCATGACGAAATTCGAAAGTAATCAGCTGGTCTTGCATTACCTTTATCGTTTCCTCGCGCAAGGCGGGCGTGACATTGATACGACTGAGAGCGTTCGTCAGCTGTGCATTGCGCCCACTGATTTGCAAGTAGCGCTGCTCGTCCATCGTCAGGATGATGCGCAGGCGTCCAGCTTCCAGAATCGGCAGCAAGACGTTACTCAGATCAACCGACCCCAGCCCTTCTTCGAAAAATAACTGCGCATTATCCAGGCAGATAATGATATTTTTGGCGCTGTAGGCCTCACCGAGCAGATGCATAATCAGCGTTTCCAGCTCGCCTCGGCCAGGCGCCGCGGCAATTAAGGCCGACGCATCGAGCAGGAATATCTGACAAAATTTTAAATCAGCTGGAACGTCAGCGGCCGCGTCCAGTAGTTTTTCGGCCAGAGCGTGAATGATTTCGGTCTTGCCGACACCAGTTGGCCCGACCAGCACCGCGTTGCGGGAGCCTTTGGCGCCGAGCGTAGCAATCAGTTGCTCGAGCGCCTCTTCATGCGCTTCAAGCTTGACCGATAACAAGCCGTGGCCACCACTACTCTGGCTCAGATTGTGGCCGAAGCGAGATAATGACGGGATCCAGCCGAATGACCAGTCGCGCGCCACGCCACCCGTCCGCTTGGGGATAGCTTGTCGGGTAATGAGGTCTTTGAGATGGTTATGCCATACGATTCCTTGCAACAGGTCTTCGTTGCTGAGCTGCAAGTGCGCCAAAAGCATTTCGTATTTCGGGTGCTGACGAACCAGCGCCACTACCAACACGACCGCCGATAGAGTCGGGCTACCGGTGAGCTGTGCCACCGCCCTCGCCTCTTGCCACAAACCATCGATATCTTTTGCTTCCTTCGAGGCGATTTGTTGCAAAAAACCGCTGCCGATACCGAAGCGGGCGCCAAAGAACTGGCCGCCATAGACTCGTCCCACGATGGTCGCGACTTCGTAGGGCGTCGGTTTGTGCGACAATAGGCCCAATATGTCACCCGATAAAATACCATCAATTGAAGTAGGGTTCTGAACCGGCGCCAAGTTTGTCAGTTCGCCGTTCTTCCACTCGACAATCATGGCTGGAATAACCGAAAAGCCGACCAGCGCCCAGCCGATTGGCCACTGCAACGCCAACAAAGCCCCGCCCGCGACCACCAGGAGCAGCATGCTCACTGTCAGAACGGTCGCCCAGGTTTTGGTGAGGCTCGTACTAATCCGCGCTTTTTCGGCGCGGGCACTCCGATAATTAAAGACTTCTATCGCCACGTGGGCACCCATCCGATTACCGCCAGCAATAACCCGATGACGGGAAATAAGGGGATAAGGAACCAAAAAAACACAATGACCGCGCCGCCGATAGCCTGCAGGCCAATCACCACGACGCCGAACACGATCATAAAGGCTCGGACGACGGCTCCAATCAGTCGAGAAATCAGGCGGTCAGCAAAAGCATGGAGCTGCACGGACAGTGGACCGCTGACCTTGCC
>DIZP01000031.1:28065-28597 GCA_002429375.1 bacterium UBA6025
ATATCACGATCTTGGGAAAAGCCGTGCGCGCGGCGGCTCGTCTGCGCGGCAACGGCTCGGCGCTGCCCGGCCTGGTTGTCGAGCGGATCGACCCCGACTTTATCAAAGACACCCTCGCGTCACTGCCGCGCGGCGTGGTCGTCATCAGCGGTACCAACGGTAAAACGACCACCACCAAAATGGTCGTTGAGCTGCTGGAAAGCCAAGGCCTGCGGGTATTTACCAACCGTAGCGGTAGCAACTTTACCCGAGGAGTGGCCGCCGCGCTGCTGGGCGAAGTCGACATGAAGGGCCACCTGGAAGCCGATATTGCCGTGCTCGAACTGGACGAAGCACACGCCGTCACTTTCGTCCGTGCCATCCCGCCTACCTACAGCCTGATTCTGAATGTTATGCGTGATCAACTCGACCGCTTTGGCGAGATTGACGCGACGGCCAACCTATTGCGGACCATCGCCGTCGCCACCACTGACACGGTCGTCCTTAACCGCGAAGACCAACGCATCGCCGCCTTAAAAGATTCCCTGTCCAA
>DIZP01000046.1:0-1952 GCA_002429375.1 bacterium UBA6025
CGGGCGATACTGTTGAGCGGGGCCACCGCCTTGTTGATCGCCAAATCACGCTTCAGGCAGTCATCTTCGTTGAGTCCGACGTGGGCAATCCCTGGATAGGTGAAGATAATCCTCGGCGTCGCGGTGTAATCTGGCACGGCCTTGGTTTTATGCAAGACATTGTTAGCGACAATCCGGCTTTCCAGTAATGCCGTATGGGTATAGCTATCGCGTCCTAGGACGTCGCCGGCGGCAAAGATGTGCTTGGCACTTGTTTGGAGGTACTCATTGACCCCGATGCCTTTGGGCGTGTATTTGACGGTGGCGTTTTCGAGGCCGAGGTCGACGTTGGGGTTACGGCCGGCGGCAATTAAGATTTCGTCGACGCGAACTGACTTTTCGACTCCTCCACGCGAGATTGTGATGCGCTTGCCGAGCCCGTCCTTTACCACTGATAATACTCGGGTTTGCGTGAGGGTTGTGACACCTTTTTGCTCGTGTAAGATCCGTTCCATCAGCGCTCCGACTTCGGCGTCTTGGTGAGGGAGTAGACGGCTGGCCCGCTCCGCAATGTAGACTTTAGTGCCAAAAATTGCCATCAACTGGGCGATTTCAACGCCAATCCCGCCGCCACCGATAATAAACAGGCTTTTGGGTGGACGAATCGATTCCAGGATGGTGCGCGGCGTCAGGTAGCTGACGGTATCGAGTCCGGGGATGGCGGGAATAATCCACTGCGAGCCAGTGGCAATCAAAAACTTACCAGCCGACAGGTGCCGTCGGTTGACGCTAATTTCGTTGGGCGACAGGAAATGGGCGACGCCGCTAAAGGCACTGATACCCTGGTTCTCGTAATACCGGCGATTACCGCCGGCACCGGTTCGTTGGACGGCCAAATCTTTCCAGGCGCGAATCGAGGGGTAATTGTAGCCGAGGGTCGCCGAACGCAGGCCGAAGCGGGCCCCGTGGCGAGCTTCATCGAACAGGTGGGCGGCGTGTAGTAGGGCTTTTGTCGGCACATCACCCCAGTTGGGTGAGTCGCCACCAAAGGTATCGGCTTCGATAATGGCGACGCGTTTGCCCGCCCGGACGGCAATCGTGGCCGCGGCGCTGCCACCAGCGCCACTGCCGATAACGATCAGGTCATAGTCGAATGTATTTTTAGTTGCCATGGTAGTTCTCCTATTAAATCGTTAAACGATGCTGTTCGTAAATATATGCCGCGTCGGGATGGTGGGTGCGGAGGTGTTTAGCGGCGATACGGCGCACGTCGTGGCTGGTCACCTCGGGTTTGGTCTCGAGCCATGATATAACACTTTCAGATACGGCATGGGCGATTGATTCGGCTTGACCAACTGGAGTCCGTACACTCAAGCAAGCGGCCAAAATGCTTGCGTGCAGTTTCTCCTTGGAGAAGTTTTCGCTTGGTCGTTGTCCATTTCGTTTGATAATATCAATCGCAAGGCCCACCCTCAGACTCCTCCCACCGTGCTGCCGAGCACCTCGACGACATAGACGTAAAAGCCCAGTATGACGAGGCCACTCCCAGCAGCAAATTGCATGAAATACTTATTTGATTCGCGCCACTCTTGAATACGGCTGAGTTTGTGGCCGCTGCCGATCAGCACCCAGACAATCGTCAGCGACAAAAGAGAGATGATCGAGTAAATCGCGATACCGGCCAGTTGCCAGAGCGGTGGCAGTTGAACCAGCACCAAGGCGCTGATAGCAATGGGGGCGATAATAAAAACCAGCTCACCAATCACGCTCGTCATGCCGAGACTAAAAGCCTCTGCGCTGCGTGTGGTCGCTTTGGTGCGTTCGTGCAGATAGCTCGCAATCGGACGGGGAATCCACAGCGAGGTGCCTTTGGTGCGTCGGTAATAAAATAGCCAGACAGCCACACCGACACCAAGCAGTAACCCGCAACCGATAGCCCAGACGATTTGCGGGGTGTTGCCGCCGAAGACATG
>DIZP01000046.1:2212-3239 GCA_002429375.1 bacterium UBA6025
TCAGGCGGAGCACTTTTGCCTGTGACTGTTTTGCGCCGATCGCATGACCGCCCAGCAACGTCAACACACTAACGCTTAGTTGAAAACTGGCGTGAATCAGGGCAGCAAGGGCGACGATTGCGAGGGAGCTGGCGATATTCATATGTTTATTTTTTTAACCTCTAGCTACGTTATAGCATAACCGGGGCGGTGAAGTCAAAGAATAACCATTATAGGTATTGCATTTTTATAGCAATTATGCTTAAATAGTATCACCAAATAATAAAAACAAAAAGAAAGCAAAAACAATGGAAACGTTAGAAGGAAATATCGAAGATGTCACGAAAAGTGATGTCTTGCAACTGTTCAGTTGGGACCGCCCACGCGACACGACTGAGCTGTTAGGCTTTATCGCCCGCCGCGAAGCTGCTTTAGCCGAAGAGGCTGATTCTTAGCAACCGATCAACTAGGCGGCGGTACGAGTGACGAGCCGAGATGCCTGCTGGAGCACCTCGTCGAGCGTCGCGTGTTCAAGGTTACCTTGTATCTCTTCGAGCAATAGATGAGGGTAGGTGCTGACTTGACGATACAGGGGCAGCAGGTAGTCGACGCCCGCGATGACGAGGGGAATGGACGTATCTTTTAATGCGTCGTGGAGTTTGTGGTCAATCCTTCGAAAGAACTGGGTGAGCATTTCTTTGTCAACCTGCGTTTCCTCGTATTGTCCATGAAACCCTTCCGAGCCCTTTCCTCTACTGGCCGCGGCGACGGTGTGAGTTTGAAGCTCCTTGGGTTGCTCGTCAATGTTCAGCTCTTGCTGCATATTAATAGGAAGTCCGGGCAGCTGGAATGATTCAATGTAGTAGCAATCGCCCTTTAAAAGTTGAACGTTGTTATGGTTTAGTAGCAGAACATAATAGGCCGGGTTGGTACTTATCAGCTCTATGATTGGCTGCACGTGGAATCTATTGTCTATACGGACAGAGGGTGCCGTTTCCTCAGCGGGAAGACGGTAATAGACAAAGAAATCAGGGTGGATAAATAACGC
>DIZP01000046.1:3552-4572 GCA_002429375.1 bacterium UBA6025
GAGTTGGCGTGCTTCTTTTAATAAATTCTTAAGCTGAATACGATTGGGATTATTCGGTGAGGTTGGTGCGATATATGAGGTGTAGATGCTGAGGCAATGAGGTTTTTGAAAGGCCTGTAGGGTTTCTATTTCGGTTTCTGTCGGTAGTTTAATCATCCGCGTACCTCCCCTTTATGCTACTTCTATTATACTCCTTATCGGACATATCCTGATAGGGCTATAGTCGTCGTCAGTACCAAAAAAATGGCGTCATAATAGCTAACCGAATAAAGACTTCAGAAGCGCCGCGCTGCTGGTTTGGAGTATGTCACTGGCGGCATCGACCACGTCTGCCAGCTCGGCGCCATCCTCTAAATCCCGTCGTAGAAAGTCACGGTTTGTTTCGCTGATTTCACCCTTAAGCTTGGCCAGGAAACTTTCGGGCGATAGTTCCGCACTACTCACGACAGTGTCTAACTCGGCTTCCAGCGTCGAGGCGACGGCGTAAAATCTTTTGGCATCGGCGTAGGTCTCGGCGTGATCTAATTCTTGGATATAACGAGGTACCTGGCCGACCTCGCGAAAAATCAGGGCTTTGTAGATGATAAGGGAGAGTTGGGCTTTCGCGCGGGAGGCAATGTCTTGGCCGGTTAAATCGGCATTATCGACCATGTGCTCGCCGATGATGTCATATTCCGTCCAGGCTTCTCTGCGGCGCGCCGGATCGTCGGCTTCTTCGCGTAGAGCCATCAAGATTGCTTGTCGAGCTTCACGTAATTCCGCGGTTTCACAAAAGTCCAGCTGCGGCAGGAGCGCTTCGATTGCGTTATCGGCTGCTGTTAATTCACTTTGGTTCGGCTCGGATTCCAGTCCGGTAAAAGGATGGATAGGGTTGTTGGTGTCTTTATCCTGAGAGCTTTCCATATAACAATAATGACATGAAAAAGGGGATGAAATCAATGGCTAGGGGAGCGACAGGAATATCGCTCCACTTTGTTTTGCTCCGAAGGGAGCGTGAAAGACAGGAATTGGTCACGTTCC
>DIZP01000023.1:0-1172 GCA_002429375.1 bacterium UBA6025
GGCGGTAGAAAGCGAGGGCCGCGGTTCCGTAACTACGATTGTCCACCACAACAACTCCATTAGCGGTCGGCACCTCACCACTACCTGGGTATGATAATATCATAGTCCCGTTTGGTTTCAATAGCTTTATCAGTTCCATCGCCGTCGAAAATTGCGGGTCGTCGTATGGCGGATCGACCAAAATGATATCATAGCTATCCTGGCACCCCTTAACCCACGAGATAACGTCCGCTTGCATGATATTAGTCTGAGTTTTGAGATTAAACAGCGCGACATTATCTTCAAGCGTCGCGACCGCCCGACTATCGCGTTCGACAAAAGTTGCCTGCGCCGCGCCTCGGCTCAGCGCTTCAAGCCCCAGGGCGCCGCTGCCAGCAAAAGCGTCGAGCACATGTGCCTGCTTGATTTCGTCACCGACGATATTGAACAAGGCATTGCGCACCCGTTCGCTCATCGGGTGGGTCGCGACGGTATCGGGGGCTTGAATATTCCGACCACCGTATAGTCCGGCAATAATACGGAACCTCACCTGGCGGTATCCGTGACGCCACGAGCGGCTTCATACCAAGCCAAGCACACCAAGCTAATAATTTCTGGAACTAACACTTTTTTGGTTTTATCAGCCAAACTTCGCGTCCAACCCTGTTTACCAAACTCGTCGTACATTTTCATCCTATCAATCTTGTGGACCGCTGCCATAAATACTGCTTCAAATCCGTCACGCTCTAAACGGGCAATATCATCATCACTGGGACCGCTGGTGTCAAACTTCTCTGGTGCAATCACCGAAGCCACGCCCCATTCGAACATAAAATGGGCCGTAAAAACACCACCGGCGCCCCAATACTCCCAATTTTTAGCAAACGTATCGCGTCGATTATTTCCTTTGATATAATTTTTATCTTTGATAGTGACCCGTTCGTGATGAGGCTTGCCCCATAGTTCTTCGATTTTATCGTCCAGCGGATAGTGATGAGCCGGCGTCAAACCGTCGACCACCGCGTGGGCTAACCAGGCAGCTTCAAAGGCGGCTCGCTGGGTATTATCGGTTTTAAGGGCTTGTCTTAAATTAATAATATGGTCGGCAATCAAACCAAGCAACGCTCGGTCGTCGGGCTTGCTGGGATCAATAAAATGTCGTGGCTCGTCTTTGGCGGGGCTTTTACGCTTGA
>DIZP01000023.1:1226-4590 GCA_002429375.1 bacterium UBA6025
GATTCGACGAACGCCTTGGCCGCCCGTTGGGCTCTAGCTATCAATTTTGTATCACCGAGCGACGCGATTTGTAGATTCAAGGCGCCATGTTGGGCGTGTCCGTAAATTTCGCCCGGTCCACGAAGTTTGAGGTCGACTTCGGCCAAATAAAAACCGTCGTTGCTTTTTTCGACTTCACGCAACCGCTGACTTGGCTTGGCGCTGGTGCTAGTAACCAAATAACAATAACTTTGGTGGACGCTCCGACCGACGCGGCCTCGAAGTTGGTGCAGTTGCGACAACCCAAAGCGATCGGCGTCTTCAATTAACATAACAGTGGCATTGGGGACGTCAACACCAACTTCAACGACCGTCGTACTGACTAGTATGTCCAGCTGACCGCTCGCAAATTGTTGCATGACATGTTCTTTTTCATCCGACTTCAGCTTGCCGTGTAACAGACCGATCCGACGGTGTTTAAAAATAGAGTTTTGTAACTTTTTATACTCCGCCTGGACACTCTTGATTTCATTGTCGGGGTTATCGTCGATCAAGCTACAAATCACGTAAGCTTGCCGACCCTTGGCAACCTCTTCGTCGACCAGCGCGTATAGTTGGGCCCGGCTGTTAGGCGACCAGGTCTTGGTCATAATCGGTTTACGACCTTTTGGCAGTTCGTTGAGAATTGAAATGTCCAGTTCGCCGTACACGGTCAAAGCCAGGCTGCGCGGAATCGGCGTGGCCGTCATCGCCAGCAAATGGGGCATATGATGTGACTTTTTAAGTAGTTCTTGGCGCTGTTTGACGCCAAAGCGGTGCTGCTCGTCGATAACCACAAAGCCGAGTTTGTGAAATTGGACGGCTTCTTGGATAAGAGCGTGTGTTCCCACCACAACCTCAACCTCGCCATCCGCGATGGCGGCATACAAGGTCTTTCGCGCGGCGCCCTTGACGCTCCCGGTCAGAAGCCCGACGCGCACGCCAAACGGCGACAGCAGGTTTTGGAGCGTTCCGGCGTGTTGCGATGCCAGGATCTCGGTTGGCGCCATGAGGGCAGTCTGAAAGCCTTCGTAAGCCGCTTGACGGGCAGCCAAACCAGCTACTACCGTCTTGCCAGACCCGACGTCACCCTGGAGCAGTCGATTCATTGGCGTTTTCTTTTCGAAATCCTGCAAAATTTCCCAGGCCGCTAAGCGCTGCGCACCGGTCAGCTCGAACGGCAGCTGTTTGACAAATGCTTTGACAACGGCTTGGTTGAAAGGAATATGCCACCCCTCAAGTCGAGCATTCTCCTGACGATTAAGTTGACTGGCCAGCAATAATTCAAACAGTTCTTCAAATGCCAACCGTTCTCTGCCCTTTTCGATGTCCGCGGTGGTTTTTGGGAAGTGCATCGCCAGCAGCGCATCGCTGCGATTTAATAGTTTTTCTTCTTTAATAATCCCGGCAGGTAACGTTTCGGGCAGCATCGTAATGAGTGGACGCAGCTCAGCCAGGATTTTACGCACCAAGGCTGTCTTGAGGCCTTTGATTGACCGGTAGACGGGCAGCACTCGGTCGGTCTGGACCGGCATGTCGCTGACTTGCTCGGCACTGGGGTTGGTCAGTTGGTAGCGGTTGTAATTGAATTCAAACTCGCCGGAGAAATAGAACTCTTCGCCGGATTTTAACTGGGTTTCGCGATAGGGCTGGTTAAACCAAACCGCCTGCAGCTTGCCACTGTCGTCAGCCAGTGTCGCCGTCGTAATACGCAGTCCGCGGCGCACCGGACGGGTCTCGATTTTTTCACAACGAGCTTTAATAGTGGCTTTGCCCGGCGCTATGTCGGAAATTGCCGTGACGTGTGAAAAATCCTCATGGGCACGGGGCAAGAAGTTAATCAGATCACCGACGGTATGGAGGTTGGCCAAAGCAAACTGCTCGCCGGTCTTGGCGCCGACACCCTTCACTTTCTCGAGCGCAGATACGAGATTCATATCTATAGTGTAGCAAGACTACTTGGTAACGCCCAGACTAGCGGACAAGTATAAAGCTATTTTTGCCTTTTTTAATAAGAGAGACCGTGTTGACGACCTGATCATCGCCGGCCTTTTCGGCGTTGACCGACACAGCGCCGCTTTCGATGAGTCGTTTTGCCTCGCCATTGCTTGAGGCAAGGCCACTCTCGACAAGGATTTCAATGAGCGATTTACCCAAAGTCACAACTGGAATTTCACGAGATAGTGTTTCGAGGTCCGTATCCTGAAGCGTACGAAAATCGGCTTTACCAAACAGGACACCGGTCACGCGTTCGACGCTTTCGGTTCGCTCTGCGCCATGGACAATCGTCGTGACTGCGCGAGCCAGCGCTTTTTGGGCCTCACGGGCGCCTGGGTTTTCGGTAACCTGAGCCGACAAGCGTTCTATCTCGTCTTTATCAAGGAGCGTATAGACCTTTAACAGATCGGGCACGCTGGCATCGTCCAGATTAAGCCAGAACTGGTAAAAGGCGTAAACGCTGGTTTTAGTGGAATCCAGCCAGACGGCACCGCCTTCGGACTTACCGAATTTGACGCCTGTGGTCTTGTTAATAATAAGTGGTGTTGAATACACATGCGCCTCTTTGGCGTCCAGACGACGTATTAGATCGACGCCAGCGATAGAATTACCCCATTGATCAGCCCCACAGACCTGCAGGCTAACATTAAATTCACGCGATAAATGCAAGAAGTCGTAACCCTGGATAAGCGAATAGCTAAATTCGGCGTAACTGATACCCGAACCATCTTCACCGATGCGAGACTGGACAAAATCACGGCCCAGCATCTGGCTAATCGGGACGTGCTTGCCGACCATCCGCAAAAAATCGATATACTTAATGTCTTTGAACCAGTCGTAGTTATCGACCAACGTAAAATCTTTGCCGGCAAAAACCTGCGAATACTGACTAGCGATGGCCTGTTTGTTGTGAGCAATTTCGTCTAACGTCTTAAGATTACGTTCGTCGGCCTTGCCGTCAGGATCGCCAATCATACCGGTCGCGCCACCGACCAACAGATAGGCCTTGTGGCCATGATCGATAAAGTGTCGCACCATCATAGCGGCAGCCAGATTACCGATAGTCATGCTGTCGGCACTGGGATCAACGCCCCAGTAGAATGAAATAGATTGATTGTCGAGTACTGACAAGTCTTTAAGGGTCGTCTGGTTTACAAAACCGCGCCACGAGAGTTCTTCGGAAAGGTTCATTCTATCTCCTTAGCTGTTATTCATCTGGTAGTATAGCAAATGATTAGTCTTTACGCATCCAAATTGGTGCTATAATGGACAGTAATACTGCTTATGGGAAATATATAACTGTGGCCAAAAAACCATCACAATCGCGCAAGCTCAGCGTGTACTCCAA
>DIZP01000023.1:4860-8751 GCA_002429375.1 bacterium UBA6025
TGGTTGGCGGCCTGTTCGCCTATTTCCGCAAAGACCTCGATGCGATTCGCCCCGGCGAGCTGTCTAAGCGCGTTCAGACAACGGTCAGCAAGTATTACGACCGTAACGGAGTACTACTGTGGGAAGATAAAGGTGATGGCAACTATAAACTTGTCGTAAAAAGCGCCGACCTGAGTGATTATCTTAAGAAAGCGACCGTGGCGATTGAAGACCGTGAATTTTATACCCATAACGGCGTCAGCCCCGCTGGTCTGATGAGGGCCGTCCTTAATAACGCCGGTGGAGGCAACATTCAAGGTGGATCGACCCTGACGCAGCAACTGGTCAAACAGGTCTTTTTTGCAGACGAAGCCCAAAATAGAGGCCTGAGCGGTATTCCGCGTAAGATTAAAGAGCTTATCTTGGCAGTTGAGGTCGAACGAATGTACGACAAAGATCAGATTCTGACCCTCTACCTTAATGAATCTCCCTATGGCGGTCGGCGAAACGGCGCGGAATCAGGTGCCCAAACCTATTTTGGCAAAACAGCCAAAGACCTGACTCTACCCGAAGCCGCTTTGCTAGCTGCCATACCACAGAACCCCTCGACCTTCGATCCCTACAACGTAGCTGGTCATGAAGCCCTTATCACTCGCCAACACATCGTGCTTGATAATATGGCCGATCAACATATGATAACCCAAGCCGAAGCCGATGCAGCCAAAAAATTCCCTATCATCGACAGTCTCAAACCGGCCGCTACTCAATACACGGACATTAAAGCACCTCACTTCGTGCAAATGGTCCGCAGCCAACTCGAAAACGAGCTCGGTAAAGCGACCGTCGGAAGAGGCGGCTTGACCGTTACGACGACACTCGATTATCGAATCCAACAAAAGCTCGAGGAAGCGATGAACAATATGTTTAGTTCATACGTTCCGAACTATGCCGGCTTTACCAACGGCGCCGCCACGGTCGAAGATTCCCAGACTGGACAAATTGTCGCCCTGATGGGAAGCCGCGATTTCAATTACGAAGGCTTTGGCCAAGATAACGCGGCTATCGCCTCCATTCAACCAGGTTCGACAGTCAAACCGTTAGTTTACACTCAACTTTTCCAACAAAAGCCGACCGGTAAACAAAATTACGGCAGCGGTACTATCCTGAAAGATGAAAATATTGACGCCATTTACGGCGCAAAGCTACAAAACGCTGACCAGAAATTCAATGGCAATATAACCATTCGATCGGCCCTCGCGACGTCACGTAACATTCCAGCCGTCAAAGCCATGTATATCTCTGGGATTAATCCGACTCTGACGACTATCCACGATATGGGTGGCGCCAGCTACTGTACGCAAGGCACAGAAACCCAAGCGGGCCTCGCCTCGGCTATCGGTGGGTGTGGTATCAAACAAATTGACCTGGTGAACGCCTTTGCAACGCTTGCCAGACAAGGGGTTTACAAACCACAAGCCTCAATCCTAGAGGTCAAGAATAGTTCCGGTGAAGTTATAAAAAAATGGACCGATGACAGTAAAAAAGTCGTTGATCCGCAGTCAGCCTATATCGTCAGCGATATCCTGACCGATGATAATGCCCGCGCACCACTCGACGGTCACAATGCCATCGGTATGGCTATTCCGGGCGTCAAGACCGCTACCAAAACCGGTACTTCAGACAAGGGTGGTTTTGCGAAAGACATCTGGATGGTAAGCTATAGCCCCGCCCTGACGATGGGAGTCTGGCTTGGTAACTCTGACACCACAATCCTCAAACGAGGTACCTCATCAATCCCAGGCCCAATCATCGCCAAGGTCATGTCGTACGCTCACAAGGAAGTCTATGCTCCTGCTGGCAAATGGAAACTCGGCGACTGGTTTATCCAACCGGCTGGCATCCAGAAAATCGGCAACGAGCTTTATCCATCATGGTGGAGTAAGACCCAAGGCCAAACTAACTCGACGATGACGTTTGATAAGGTATCGAAGAAAAAAGCCACCACCTGTACGCCAGATAGCGCCAAGATTGATCTTGGTGTGACAAAGATGGTCGACCCCGTTTCGAAGAAGGATATATTTATCGCTCCTGACGGCTACGACAGTACGGCTGACGATAACGTGCATAAATGTGACGATGCCAAGCCGAGCGTCTCGGTCACAGTGACTGGAACGACGACCATCATCGTAACGGCTGCCGTCGGACAAGGCACCTTCCCTATCGCAAACGTTGTTATCACCATAGATGGGACAGCGGTCGCTACCATTACAGCCCCCGGTCCCTATACTTACACGGTTCCCGCTGGAGTTAAGGCCACTCAGTCAGTCACCGCAACGGTAACCGACACCGGCTTATATAGCTCCACCTCAGCCTCTGCCACAATTCCCGCCCACACGTGAAGGAGTAGTGACACGGTTAAACAGAAACGCCCCTGATAAAGGAGCGTTTCTTTTTTGTAACAACCAGTAGGCCTACTGGTTGTTGAGCATTTCAATTAACGACGCTTCGTTCTGCGCCGATGTACGAGGCCTTTTGGCTGGAGCCTTACTGCGAGCGTTTGATTGTCGAGGCTGAGCTCCTGCGTCGTCCTGACGAGAATAACGGGACTTTTCGGACGGCTTACGCGTCGTACCGTTAGTATTTGCCAAGCGCTGATCGTTACGATCGCTGTGGTAAGTCATTGGAGCTGACGGCTGCGGAGCCGGTGCGGGTTGGCTAGCCTGTTTTTTTGGTACGGAGTTTGACTGCTGCTTCTTCGAGAACGATCGTTCTTCATTTTTCTTGGTATCAACAAGTTTGGCAAACATCATTTTACCAGCGGCCGTTTGCAGACTCCGAATAAATTCAATCTCAACCGTTTTGTTTATAAACTTGTTGGCGTGTTCGACAACGACCATCGTGCCGTCGGTTAAGTGACCGACCGCCTGGTGTCCGTCTTGTCCTTTTTGGGTCAGCTCCAACAAGATTTTTTCACCGGGCAAATAGGCCATACGGAGACTCATCGCCAGATCGTTGACATTGAGGACGATGATGTTCTCGACCTGAGCTACTTTGTTGAGATTATAATCAATCGTACAGACGACGCCGTTGTACTGTTTGGCAAGCTTCAGCAAACGCTCGTCGACACCTTCTTCGGCCTTACTGCCGTCTTGGAAGATTTCGACCTTGACGTTAGGCATTGCCTGGAGCTCCGTCACGATATCAAGTCCGTGTCGTGCCCGAGTCCGTTTTTCGGTATCGGCATTATCAGCCAAATACTGAAGTTCACCAATCACACTGCGGGGAATAAACAGCGTATCGCTGCCGATAAACCCCGATTGAGCAATAGCAATAATTCGCCCGTCAATTAAGACTGACGTATCGACAAATATTGGCCGACCGGCTTTTTTACTGACTGATTTTTTTGTATTGACGGCGACCAGATAAGTCGCTTCAGCTGCGATAATAAGCAGCAATATAATCATGATTAATTCCATGTATTTTGTATCCTTAGTTTTGTAGGTAATCAATCAGCGCGCTGCGCAAATCGGTTACACCTTTAATAAATGAATTCTTTCCGTGAGCCTTCGGTGCAATCGCTTTGGTAAAACCAAGCTTTTTTGCTTCGGCTATCCGTCGATCGGCCGCTTGGGCCGAACGAACTTCTCCCCCCAGTCCAACCTCTCCAAAGACAACGACACCCTCATCGATTCGTCGTCCGGCGGCGGCACTGGCAATTGCCATACAGATCGCTAAATCCGCTGCCTGATCATTGAGTCGGAGTCCACCAACGACGTTGATGTAAATATCTTTATCTGATAAATTCAGTTTTGTCCGTCGCTCTAAGACCGCAATCAAGAGATTAAGACGATTTAAATCAAATCCAGAGGCTGTACGTTTAGGATAGCCGAAACTGGTCGGATTTACAAGGGC
>DIZP01000056.1:0-13585 GCA_002429375.1 bacterium UBA6025
TTTAGACGGATGACCAAAAAAGTTAGAGCTCTTTATTCCCACCAATAAAGCAGCCCACCTGATTTAACGACAGGCCACAATTGAGAATAAACCTTAAAACTTAAGATTTATCGAGCTTCGATTGAAGTACTTCAACCAGTTCGGAAAGTTGGTTAATCAATTCCGCTGGGACACTTCGTTTTGTCACAACGGCAAGGATTGACTCGTACCACCATAACTGGTCGGCGGCATTTCGGGTTGAGAAGCGGTCCCACAAGCTATCACCGTGGGTCTCGTAGTCAACTAGGATTGACACCAAGTTGTGAATCTTATCCGAGGTACTGACGATTACCGCCTCCTCGCTAGCTTCATTTTCGAGATGACTGAGGTAGGCCTTGGAGCGTTCATGCCAATCTCTGAGCGAATCGTCTTTGGTGACATCTTTCACCATGGCGACCATTCGATTGCCGAAGTCGGTACGCATTGTCTGCTCGTCATAAATACTAGTGTCGACATCCTCAAGAACGTCGTGTAGCAGGCAGGCAATTAGCACGTCTTCGTCGTCCGTGACATTACTGGCAATCAGCATGACGCCAAAAGGGTGAATGATATAGGGAATATTACTCCCTTTTCTGTGTTGCAGCTGCTGTTCATGCGCCCAGGCTGCTATCCGTATCGCCTTGTCGAGTCTGTGGGTATAACTAATCATTTTTGGCTTTCGTCACTTAAAACACCAAGTGCAAGTTTATTCCCAACAGTAAAAGTGGCCATAAGATTACCGCCAGTGCAGCTGAGAGGAGGTGGGGGATTGACCCCAAATCGCTCAGGTAGCCCTGATTACTGGCTATCACTACTCCCACTATAAAATATATAATGCCACCGATTGAAAATCGTCCCATAAGCCACCTTTCTTATTACGTTGCCTCTATACTTAAGTATGGGCTGAGATTAGCTGAATAACAATAGCTCACCATTTGACTCGATTATATCTATGAATAATGGCTGACTGCTCAGTCAGTTCAGAAACTACTCAATAATACCGCCGCCAGCCTGCCAGTCGCGGAGTCCGCCGAGGTTTTCTGCGACAAAACCTCGTTGCTTCAAATAACTCGCCGCCATCGAGGCACGTGCACCAGAAGCGCAGTAGAAATAGACTTTCTTCGCTGTATCTTTGGTCGGTAATTCCCCCTTGAGAATCCGCTCGACCGAAAGATGCAGCGCGTTCTGGGCGTGACCACTGTCCCATTCGTCATTTCCCCGAACATCAATCAACAGCGCCTCGTGATTGAGCACCTCTCGAGTTACTTCAGCCGCGTCAACCTTTTTCCCAAATCCAAACATATCTCTTGTTCCTTTTGTCGTTACACGCCGTACTTGGCGCGGACCTGATCTTTATTTACTCCGTTGACAAGGTTCGTAAACCCAAATTGTCTCAACATGTTGATTGAGGCGTTCGAGCGACTACCCGACAAACAATACAAGACGAGCTCGGTATCTTTCGGGACGCCGGTTAAAGCCTTGGCCCCTTGCATAATCTGTACAGGCGGCACGTTCAGCGCGCCGGTAACGTGACCGCGGGCAAACTCCGATGGTTCTCGGACGTCTATAAATAGTCTCTTCATTATCATTATCATTCCGATTAGTTTATCTACCCATTGTATTATTAATGTAAACGATTTACAATAACAACATGAAGCCAAGCCGTGATACCAAGTACAGCAAAGAGTTACTATCTGCTATCGGTGACCTCGGCCATGCGACGAATGCCGAGCTGCTGGTTCAGCTGCGGTCGGTCTTTCCAGAGGTGAGCGCCACGACAGTGCACCGCGCGACCGCGCGGCTTGCAGACCGAGGTAAAGTACTCGAGGCACCCGTCAGCAAGCACGGTTGCCTGCGCTATGACTCAACAACGACACCCCACGATCATTTTATTTGCAGTGTTTGCGATGGCATACGAAATATCAATATCGCGGCGGACATCTTACCGATGGTCAGCAGCGCACTGGGTGGCTGCAAAATTACCGGCAAATTGGTGATTTACGGAACATGTGAGCGATGTTTAAACAGGAAGGTGACAGTATGAGAATAGCTATCGTAGCAGCTGTAGTGGCGCTATTGGGTACGCTACTATTTGTGTTTGCGGCTAACAATCAGTCAGCTAGCACTTTGACAAAAAAGCTATCTATAGCGACCATACAATCCGACGTAAAAACAGGGGCTCAGCTCATCGACGTTCGAACACCTGAGGAATACAACGCGGGCTTCATTCAAGGAGCGATCAACGTTCCGCTCGCCAGTATCCAATCGGGGCAACTGCCAACGGCGACAAAGGACAAAAAAATATATCTTTATTGCCATAGCGGTAATAGGGCAGGCCAAGCGAAAATTATATTAGAACAAGCGGGTTATACGAACGTTACCAATCTTGGTGGTATAGATGACGTTGTGACGCTCGGTGGCAAACAGATTAAGTAAAGGGGTAATAAAAAGATGAAAATAACAATTTACAGTACCAAAACCTGCGGCTACTGCCACGCGCTTAAGGCGTGGTTGCAAGACAAGCAAATAGACTTCACCGACTACAGTGTCGACATCAATCCAATTGCTGCCCAAAATATGGTGCGGATTAGTGGACAGATGGGCGTACCTTTTAGCGTCATCGAAAAAGATAACGGCTCAACAGTTAACATTCTCGGCTTTGACAGACAACGGTTTTCAACCGAGCTAGGAATTAAGCGGTTCTAGTACAAACAGCTGTATTAAAACAGCTTCCTGCACCATTCTCTCGAGACTCAACTCTTGTAATGTGTTATGATTAGATAAATACAATAAGTGATTGGATGACAAATTATGGCTAAACACAAGAACTGGCACGGCGCAACACGCAAACGCCTTTTGAAGAAAAAGCTCAAAGCTGAGAAAAAGTAACAGCCAAAAAAGACGAAACGTACGTCATAAAACTGAGTCCATCTGGACTCAGTTTTATTTGGCTGGGGTTAGTGGATGTGTTCCAGGAAGATTGTTGTATTTTTGTTTTTTCCAATTATTAACTAAGCAATGCCTGCATGCCGTTAACAAGAAGCCTGTTGCGCTAATTTTAAGCGAAAATAATAGCGCCGACTACAACAACGGAATACATAACTGTACTGATCGAATATGTAATAATTATAGGTTTGTCATTATGCACTATCCCGTAAACTAGCAACAACGCCGCAGCTGCTACATAATACGACCAAGAAAAAACTGATACGCCACCCGCATCGCGACCTATCCATATCACCAATACTTGCGGTAACGTCGCCACGGCATTAAACATACCAAACAGAATGACTAGCCTGTCTAGCAAATTAATCCACCGATCTGGATGTGGGTATTTTTGTTTTTTTTGATAAATACGCTTACGGATACTGATGTGATGAATTGGGTGCGACATATTGTTCTCTTACCTACGGATTATCTTAACATAACCGCTATTAGAGAACTAGGCCGAGGGTGACGAACAGTGGCCCAGATAACCACATGCCTACCACATACAGTCGGCTGGGGTTAGTGGATGCGTTTCAGGAAGAATTAGAAAATCCTACGCCTAATATACATAAGGTATTAGCATCTTTACCGTGCGACTATATGACAAATATTGATTTGGGAATTGCTTTTGCAGCACAGCTTCTTCTTGTCTGCTTTTTACCGCCAAACCAAATACAAAAAATATTAAACATATGAATCCAAATACTTGCCCCAGAACCAGGCATGAGCCCAGTATTGCTAATAGTCCTCCAAAATATATTGGATGCCTTACCAGCGAATAGGGTCCAGCCATAACCAGACTATGTTCTTTTTGGACCATCACTTTACCGCTCCAGTTTGTGCCTAAAGCTACACGAGCCCAAATCGCAAAATATACACCGGTGGCAGCAAAAAATATCCCAGCGGCATTCAACAAACTGTTATTCTCGTAGAGTTTGACAGAAAACGACCCACCGAAGAAGAGTGGTAGATATACGATCAATGATGAGCCTATTAATTTTACGAAAGAAAATGTTTCAGACTGTAGTGTAGATTTGCTGTCAACCTGACCGGCAACTAGCCAGAAGAGTATCAACGCTAACCATAAACCGAGAGTGATAAAAATATATTCCATTGTTATTCCTGACTAAGACAAGTATAACCTTTTGCTTAAAAAACAAAAGATAACAATTCCTCGTTACCTTAAGCATAATCAATTTGGCTGGGATGGAGGGATTCGACATTCGTGCTCCGCTCTCGGGCTAAAGCCCTGTCGCTCCGGCCAAGCAATGATTTCTCACACTGCCGGGTGGCAGTGTTCACCCCGAATTATTCGGGGCTTCGAATCACTCCAAGCCCGTGACAAGCAAAAACTCGACCAAAAGGTCGAGCTTATGCTTGGCTGGGATGGAGGGATTCGAACCCCCGAATACTGGTACCAGAA
Source organism: bacterium UBA6025 (assembly GCA_002429375.1). GTDB lineage: Bacteria > Patescibacteriota > Saccharimonadia > Saccharimonadales > Saccharimonadaceae > UBA1547. Next base: position 4,430 of record DIZP01000056.1, read on the forward strand.
ACCAGCGCCTTACCACTTGGCCACATCCCATTAGCAGCGTGACTGTTTTGGATTGTGACGATACGCGTTTAACACTTTACGACATAACCAAAACATGGGTAATTATACCATGACATCAGGTATACTGGATAGATGAGCAAAAAATCTTTACCTATCGTTAACGTTAAGCTGGACAAAATCGTCGGGGGAGGGCAGTCACTTGGCACCCTCGAAGGCGGTCGCAAGCTTTTCGTATGGGGCGGACTTCCCGGCGAAACCGTTGAAGTCCAAATGACCAAAAAGAAGTCAAACCTGGCCGAAGGCGTCGTGGTTGAATTAATTACGCCCAGCGCCGAGCGGGTTGACCCCCGTGACGAAGACAGTTATCTGTCGACCAGCCCATGGCAAATCATGAGCTTTGAAAGCGAACAACACTACAAAGCCGCTTTAATCGAAGAGGCTTTCGAATTGCACGACATCGTCCTACCTGATACGATTGAAGTCTATAGCGACGACAAACAATACGAGTACCGTAACAAGATTGAATTTAGCTGGTATTGGGATAAAGAGAAAGACCGCCTCGACCTGTCATTTTTCCGACGCGGCACGCACGGCAAGATTCCGGTTAACGGCACCAGTTTGGCCCACCCCAGCATCAACCAGGCGGCAACCGCCCTGCGCGACCTGTTACGCACCAAGCTAGACCTGCGCGCCTTTATGCTGAAGACCGTCCTGGTTCGCTGTGACGCCAAAGGGAACGTTGCGTTGCAACTCTATGTCAAGGACCAAGCTTTCGTCCAACTGACCGGATCGGAACTGGAACTGCTGAAAGAAAACGGTAATATCACTGGCTTCGAACTCATTTTCAGCAATCCAAAAAGCCCAGCCAGTGTCATCACCGAGCGCCTGCAATCATGGGGTACGACCAACCTGACTGATACTATCCTAGACGTACCGTTCACCTACGCCGTCGAAGGCTTTTTTCAAATCAACATTCCGGTTTACGAGCAAGCTCTGCGCGACATGCAGCAGTGGGTGAGTGCCGATAAACCAGCGGTTGACCTGTACAGCGGCGTCGGCACAATCGGCCTGACTATCGGTGGCGACAACGTCACTATGGTAGAAATCAACGAACACGCCGTCCGCGAAATGAAGCGTAACATTACGGCGCTGGACCGCGAAAAGGCCGTCAAGGCAATTTTGGCACCAAGCGAGAGCGCGCTGGAATATATCACCAGCGATGCCACCATTATCGTCGACCCGCCACGGGCCGGCTTGCACGAAGACGTCGTCAAGAAACTGCTCGAAACCAAGCCCGACCGCATCATCTATTTGTCGTGTAATCCTGTTACCCAAGCCCGCGATGTCGCCCGACTGGCCGAAGTCTACGGCGTGAAGTCTCATCGAGGTTATAACTTTTTCCCACGAACACCACATATCGAACACCTGGTTGTTCTCGACCGTATTCCAAAAGCATAATACTTGTATGTAATCTCATGCATATTTGCTACAATGAGACCATGCGAAAAAACACAAGCGGCTTCACTATAGTCGAGCTCCTAGTCGTTATCACAGTTATCGGCATTCTTACCACTATTAGCCTGATTAGTTTTACTCGCTACCAAGCCGATACACGAGATACGCAGCGATCGTCAAAAGCGACTATTTTGGCCGAGGCGCTCGAAAAGTACTACGATAAAAACGGCGAATATCCTGGCTGTCTAGCGATTAGTGATATAAATGCATCAACCGTCACGACAACTGTATTACCAGGAGTTGAATTGAACACGCTCCTGACACCAAAAAGTGCCTCGACGGATACCAACTCTATTAAATGCCAAGATTTGGTTGTCGGTGGATCAGACATATTCGCTTACGTTGGCGATGGCAGTACTGCTTGTAATACAGGACAGGCCTGCTTGACCTTTACGTTAAAATACACAGAAGAGGGAACTGGAACAATCAAGACGATTACCAGTCGGCGCAATACAGCGCCTACGACATCAATAAACGTAGTGGCTACAACAAACTCTTCGACCCAGGTTACCGCCAGTTGGAACAGTGCTCCAGAAGCAGTGTCGTATAATCTTGAATACGCATCGAACAGCAGCTTCACCGGTTCAACCTTTATCAATGGCGTTACCACTACGAGTCGGGCAGTCACAGGACTAGCGTCAGGTCAGCTCTACTACTTTAGAATATATATTGTTACAAACTTAGCAACCGGTCAGGCCTCATCGTCCGCTAACGCCATCACCACGCTCGACGCACCAAATGTTCCAACCGTCGCGACTTCAACCCCATCTAGCATCACGACCTACAGCTGGCCAGCCATAGCCTGTCCAGCCAGCGCAACGGCCCGTTACCAGTATCGTTATGTCATAAATTACACTGGCGGCTACACTTCGGTTTGGTACGGGCCGATCGTCGGGCTTTCGTCAACTTTGGACACGTCAGGTGCCGTTTATACCTACACGGGCCAAGTGCAGGCCCAGTGCTACAACGCCAATACAACGAGTGCTTGGAGCGCAACCGGACAGGCAAGCTACTCCCGACCTGATGGCTGGTCTAGTATTGCCGGTGGCTATGGCCACACCTGCGCCATCGATTCGCTCGGTAAAGCTTACTGTTGGGGATACAACTGGTATGGTCAACTTGGTAACAACTCGACCGTTGACAGCGCAGTACCGGTCGCCGTATACACCGGCGGCGTGCTGAGTGGCAAGATACTGGTGTCGATTGTGGCCGGCGACTATCACACCTGCGCCATCGATTCGCTGGGCAAAGCTTACTGTTGGGGAAATGATAGCGACTATGGCGAACTCGGTAACAACTCGATCGTCAGCAGCTCGGTCCCGGTCGCCGTATACACCGGCGGCGTGCTGAGCGGCAAGACAATAGTGTCTATTTCGGCAAGTGAAATTAATACCTGCGTCATCGCTTCCGACGCTCAAGCCTACTGCTGGGGAAATAACCAATTCGGCGCGCTTGGCACCGGCGCGACTGGCTCGTACAGCGCGGTACCGGTCGCCGTATACACCGGCGGCGTGCTGAGCGGCAAGTCACTGGTAACGATTGGGCTGCAACAGTTTGCGGTGTGCGCCTTGGATTCCGCCGGTAAAGCCTACTGTTGGGGGGGTAACAACGCCGCTGGTGGACTTGGCAACAACTCAACCACTAACAGCTATGTTCCGGTCGCCGTATACACCGGTGGCGTGCTGAGCGGCAAGACGCTGGTGTCGATTGGCGGTGGCTCTGGCTACAGCTGCGCCATCGATTCGCTGGGCAAAGCCTACTGTTGGGGAAGTGGTTCCTTTGGTAGCCTGGGCAACAACACAACGGCTAGCGTCCAGACGGTCCCAGTCGCCGTATACACCGCCGGCGTGCTGAGCGGCAAGACAATTGTATCAATGGCTACTATGAGTGAAAGTAGTTGCGCCATTACTGCCGATAGCAAAGCCTACTGTTGGGGGGCAGGCGACAGTGGCCAGCTCGGCAACAACACAACTACCCAGCTCAACCCCATTCCTATGGCTGTTACCACTAGCGGTGTCCTGAGTGGCAAAACGATAATGACCACATCCGCTGCAATGGGCTATTTCAGCTCCTGCGTCATTGCATCCGTTAACCAAGCTTATTGCTGGGGAGATAATACTTATGGTCAACTCGGCAACAACTCACACACCAACAGCTTAGTTCCTGTCACTACATTACCGCCACTGTAATCATAACTTTTAACAACCGTAAGGTAAAAACTATGAAAATGAACAAAAAGAAACTTATATACATAATCGTCGCATTAGTATTAGTCATCTCTGCTTTAATTGGAACGGCTTTTGTACTAAAAGGATTCCAAAAGAACAATAGCATCCCAGTCACGACTATAAATACAAAGGAACAGGCCGACATGCTAAAAGCACAAGCGCTACAAGCAGCCAAAGCAAACGAGACCGCCAAAGCAAAACAATTATTGCAAGAAGCTCGACAAATCTACATTAAAACGAACGACCTGAATGGATTGGCGGGAACTGACGCGCAGTTGTATTTGATTGACCATCCAAGATATCCAGCCAAATAACAATACAACTTAATTACTATGGGTAGTTTTGCTTATGTTTGATACAATTAAGCCATGAGAAAAATCACAAGCGGTTTTACAATCGTCGAACTCCTGGTCGTTATAGCGGTTATCGGCATTCTTACCACTATCAGCCTTATCAGTTTTACTCGCTACCAAGCCGATACACGAGATACGCAGCGATCGTCAAAAGCGACCATTTTGGCCGAGGCGCTCGAAAAGTACTACGATAAAAACGGCGAATATCCTGGCTGTCTGGCGGTCAGTGATGTAAATGCATCGACCGTTACAACAACTGTATTACCAGGAGTTGAATTGAACACGCTCCTGACACCAAAAAGTGCCTCGACGGACACCAACTCTATTAAATGCCAAGATTTGGCTGTCGGTGGATCAGACATATTCGCTTACGTTGGTGACGGCAGTACTGCTTGTAATACAGGACAGGCCTGTTTGACCTTTACGTTAAAGTACACAGAAGAGGGAACTGGGACAATTAAGACGATTACCAGTCGGCGCAATACAAGTATCGCCACTTCCGGGACATCAAGCCTAACAGCAACCGTACAGGGCTTTAGTCAAATCGATACCAGCTGGACGCCAATCAGTAATGCATTGACTTATGACGTTCAACTCGCAACTGACAGCGCCTTCACAGCTAACGTCCAGACCCAAACTGTGACCGTCCCGACCACAACCTTGTCAATAACCGGACTGACCTTTAACACGCAGTATTACTTTCGTGTCAGAGCCAACGCCACTAATAGCCAGGGCGTTTGGTCAAATACCGACGCCGAAGCAACCTGGGGTCTAGCGACGCCAGTCATGAACGCCACGACGACCTCGTCAACAAGCTTTACTGCCACATGGGGTGCGATTACTCACACTGCCAGCTACACCGTTCAGTGTTCGGCCGACGGAGTCACCTGGAATGCGGGCTGTAGCACTAGCACCGCCGGTGTATCGTATCTATTTGGAAGTGCGGCCCAAGGCTATACTTACTACGCCCGTGTGCAAGCCGTCAACGGGGCGTACACCAGTAGTTGGTCCAACATCGACACCGCCATAACTTCAATCAATAACCCGGCAGCCTATTCGCTCACCTCTAGCAACACGCTGGCGGGTGGCTGGAATTGGCTAATCGGAACAAGTAACGCCGTCTGTCCAGCCGGAACAACGCCAATTTATGACTGGTATCACAATGTGAATGGTACCAACAGTCTTTGGGTGAGCGGCAGCCAGTATCAGACTGTTGGTCAAGGATTTGGTTGGAATGATAGTATCACCCTGTCCGTTGCTACCCGCTGTACGACTGCCGTAGCGACAAGTTCCTATGTGTGGGCCGGCAATACTGCCAGCATGTCGCTGCCGTGGCCATCATCAAATCTCTCAATACCTGGAGACCGAACAATGTCCTGGAGCGGTTCGTGTCCAAAATGGTCAACGTCTTGGACATATGACTGGGACACAAATGGGGTAGTCAATGCCACCGGCCACGCAACAGCACAAGGTACGTATTCCAACCAAGGCATCGCCTGGGGTGATGGTAACGCGCATGTAACATTTAGTTGTGTCGGACCGTGGGGCACGGCCACAGACACCACTACCCAACGGTACGGGGCGGGTTGCTTACCAACGATACTCGTACCAGCTTGCACCCAGTAATTAGCGGAAAGGTAATAATATATTATGAAAAGTAAACCAAATTACAAACTACTGACTGGTCTTCCCTTGCTTGTTATTGCGATTGGAGCCATAACTGTGGTGGTTCTGAATAATTTTGTTCCCCACAATAAAGTAGCCTCAAATACAACTGCAAAAACAATCGCTATTTTGGAGCCAGCCGACATTATAAAACAATATCAGGCACCAGGTACGATAGACGAGTTGGCTAATCTATATACGAAAAAAACCGCGACATCGTCTGGGCTAGACATTATTAACTACACCACTGACAAATCGTACACCGTGTTTATCACAGCGACCGACGTCGTCCAGTTTGAGCAGAAGGATAAAACGGCACTGACGAATTCACCAGTGATCAAATCCAGTAGCGAAGCCTTTCTTATAAAACAGCAGTTACGAAAAAAATCTCCTACGGCTGACGTAAAAGCTCCCTTATTTGAAATCTTTGATAGCAACAAAACTACCTGTCAATTATTCGACCTACCACCGTCAAACGGCGCCGGTGCTCTTTTGACCTTAGCCTGTACTAAAAAATCAGCCGTCGACGACCAGTACGCCACTATTAATAAGCTCCTTGCGCTCTACGACGGCCCTCGATCAGCCATAGCCAATCCAGTCAGTATCGTTCTGCGTACTATCAAAGAGGACAACAAGACGCTGTCGACCACTGATATTTACGGGTTGAAGACCGCGTCTGGCGCAACGTCATTGATTTTTGCCGCCATCGATACGAAGTGGGAGTACATCGGCCAGCGCAATATCTCCAATGGCGATACTCAGGTGGACAATAGTATCTCGGCTGCACTAAAAGCAAAAACCAACGACCCCAAGTACCAAGGTTTTTTAAAAAAGTACATCCAATAATAGTTCTTGTGATTAGCTCGTTTTTATACGTCGATAGGTAAATTTAGCAGCCAAACGCCATTGTCCGCTCGCATCGGTGTCAAACTGATATACCTCGCCATTTTTCACTTCGCTAATCAGAACAAGCGCTGGGTTGTACGGCGCGAGGGTTCGATAGAATATAATGTCGTCGTTGCCCACATTACTGCGTCCTGGAAAAACCTCGTAAAACTTACTGCGACCAATCTCGTCAAAATAGAGCGGGCGTCCCTTGGGTGGGAAGTAAAGTTCGGCCTTCAGGCCCATACGCGAAACCAGCTTTTTAATATCGCTCAACAAAAATTTGGATTGACCGCTGATATACACATACAGTTGCTTTTTATTGGTTAAAAATAGCGTTGCTTCGGCGGTACGGCTGACAGGGGAGTGGGCAACAATCGTTTGGCGTACATCAATCTCCACCCCGAAACGCTCTTTAATGCTGCGCTCTAACGCCAATTCATCGTACATTTTATTGCTCATACTACTATAAGTGTATCATTTATTGCGTTATACAAAAATGAGTATATAATTTTAACAATCATGACTATTGCAAGAGTAGAGACCCAGCCAGACTTTCCACGAAAAGACCTCACAGACTATAACGCAGCTATGGTTGAGTTCTTGCTCCAAGACTCCGATTTTGTCGAGATAGCCCATGAACAATCTGAAACCCACGTGCCTCTCTATCGACTCGTCCACCACGTACTGAAACTTTACGGCATTGCGAATGACTTCCCTTTAGCCAGCCATCTGGCGTTCAGTCACGGGGCAGCCGCCTACGAAACGATGGCCACGCTCGTGCGACCACTTGCTCCACAGTACGATCACTACCAAACCGCCGGTCAAGCAGCTTCTATCGCGGACCTGCTGAACGATGGGGCAAACGCGACAATACTATTTGCTGACGCCCGTGACAGGTTTGTCAGTGAACAGCCCAACGCAGCCGAAGCAATCAAATCGGCGTCAAAATTGCACGGTATTTCTTTACCTGAGGATTACGTATTATTAGGGGCGGCTGTTGAACGTCAATTAGAAATGGACGTCTTGGACAGCGATGCGTATAATACATAAGTAATGGATTTTAATAAACGATACGCCACGCTTAATAAAGCGCAGAAACAAGCCGTTGACATGATTGACGGGCCTGTCATGGTGATTGCTGGCCCTGGAACAGGCAAGACCGAGCTGCTGAGCGTCCGGACCGCGAATATCCTCGCAAAGACCGACACGCTACCCGAAAACATCTTGTGTTTGACGTTCACCGAAAGCGGTGCGAACGCCATGCGTGAACGTTTAGTCGGAATCATCGGCAAAGATGCCTACAAGGTCGCCATCCATACCTTTCATAGCTTTGGTAGCGAAGTTATCAACCAATACGGTGAATACTTTTACCAAGGCGCTCATTTTCGCCCAGCGGACGAGTTGAGTCGCTACGAAATTATTCGGACTATTTTTGACGGGCTGGGGTACAGCAATAGCTTGAACACAAAAATGAACGGCGAGTATACCTATCTATCCGATAGCTTGACGGTTATTTCAGAGCTTAAAAAGAGCGGACTCACCAGTGACGAGCTACTCGAGATTCTTGACGCAAACGACAGTGTCATCCAAAAAACCGAGCAGCTACTGAGTCCGATTTTTGCCGACAGAATCAGCAAATCGACCGCCAGCCTGTTGGCGGCTCGGGTAGAGGCCATCCGTGACAGTGCCGTCGAGATAACCCTGCAAACCATCGTCCCATTATCGGCCGTCCTCGGCGACTCATTGTCGGATGCCATCGAACTAGCCGGTAGCACAAATTCGACCAAGCCAATCACGTTGTGGCGTAATCACTGGTTTAAAAAGGACGAAACTGGGGCCTTTGTCCTCAAATCTCACGACCGCCAATCAAAGCTACGAGCGGTTAGCTCGATTTACGAGCAGTACCTGACTCGGATGGAAGAAGCCGAGCTGTATGATTTTGACGATATGATCTTGCGAGTGGTTCACGGCATGGAAGTATTTGACGACCTGCGGTTTAATCTTCAAGAGAAATACCAGTACATCATGGTTGATGAATTCCAAGACACCAATATGGCCCAGATGCGCATCGTACACAACCTGACCAATAACATTGTTCAGGGTGATACGCCGAATGTTCTGGTGGTGGGGGACGACGATCAGGCTATCTATAGTTTCCAAGGTGCCGACATCAGCAACATCATCAATTTCCAAACTAATTACCCCAAGGCGCGCATTATCGCGCTGACCGATAACTACCGATCGGGCGAAGCCATCTTGACCAATGCCAGAGATATTATCGTCCAAGGCACAGAGCGACTCGAAAACCATATCGACGAGTTAAACAAGAACCTCAGCGCCCAGACCGAGGTAGGTCCCGGCGTGGTCGAACTACTCGAGGCAGAGACCAGCCCCGACGAGCGCCATTGGCTGACCGAACACATCAAGGCAAGTATCGACCACGGCAAAAAACCGTCCGATATCGCCGTCCTGACCCGCCAACACAAAGAAATCGAAAAACTCCTGCC
>DIZP01000056.1:13773-18146 GCA_002429375.1 bacterium UBA6025
GCCTGGGGAATCGACCCCATGTCGCTCTGGAAGCTGAGTCTTTTGGCGTACGAGAAAAGGACACATTGGTTAGATACTATGGCCTCGATGCCTGAATTTATCCCATTGCAGAAGTGGTTGGTGACGACCGCTCTATCAATCCCACACCTGCCATTAGAAAGCACCCTCGACATCCTCGTCGGTAAATCCGATGCTCAGATTGGCGACACTGAACATGACGACGAAGAGGAAACGACCGTGGTAAAGAAAAAGGGGTTTACCAGTCCGCTCTATGGGTATTTCTTTTCAGAAGAAAACTTGTCGAACCACTCCGAAGAGTATGTCAGGTACCTTGAGGCACTCCGGACGATTCGTACCAAACTACGGGATTACAATCCGACCGAAACACCCAATCTATTAACTTTCATAGAATTTATCGATTTGCATCGTAGTATCGGTAGCGGTATTACCAGCGCCCGTTCTGCCTCACAAAAAGATAATGCCGTGCAGCTGATGACGGTTCACAAATCAAAAGGCCTCGAGTTTGACACGGTATATATCATCAACGCGATTGATACGACATGGGGCGAACGGACACGCAATCGTAATCGACTGATTGGATACCCCGAAAATCTTCCATTGGCGCCAGTTGGCGACACCAGTGACGAACGGCTACGACTGTTTTACGTCGGTGCCACCCGAGCTAAAAATGAGTTATTTATTAGCTACAGCCTTGCAGACGACAGCGGTAAAACAACTGCTCGGGCAAGTTTCTTAGTCGATACGTCACTGCAACCAACCGCCATCAGTAGCGATCACAATACAACCCATGCCTTAGAGACAGCCGAGATACGCTGGTATGAATCGTTGACCCAGCCGGATCACCATACACTAAAAGAACTGTTGGCTCCTCAACTCGAACAATATCAGTTGAGCGTCACACATCTGACTAATTTCCTCGACGTCACCCGTGGCGGCCCGCAAAACTTTTTGCTACAGAATCTCCTCCGGTTTCCACAGACGATGAGCCCTGCTTCTGCCTATGGTTCGGCCATTCACCAAACGCTTCAGCGCGCCCACGCCCATCTGGCAGCCCATGGCCAACGACAAGCGGTTGAAGATATACTGCACAACTTTGAAACAGCCCTGGAAGAGCAACATTTATCACGGATTGATTTTGACACCTATCTGCAAAAGGGGAGTGACGACCTTCAGGTGTTCCTTGCGTCCCATTACGATACGTTCACTGACTCGCAAAAAACCGAGCTAAACTTCAAATCGCAGCACGTTATCGTCGGCGACGCGCACCTGTCGGGCGCCCTGGATTTAATCGATATAGCCAGCGACAAGACGGTGATTGTGACTGACTATAAAACCGGTAAACCATCGCGAGACTGGACCGGAAAAACTGATTACGAGAAGATCAAGCTTCACAAATACAAACAACAGCTGATGTTTTATAAACTACTGGTTGAAAACGCCCGAGATTACCGCGGCCACGTCGTCGAGAGTGGCGTACTGCAATTCGTCGAGCCGACACGCGCCGGCAATATCGTCGCCCTAGTAGCAGAATTTACCAGCACTGATCAAACCCATTTTACGCAGTTGATTAACGCCGTCTGGCGTCACATTATCGACTTTGACCTGCCCGACACCTCAGGCTATAGTCCAACGTTAAAGGGCATTCTGGCTTTCGAGCAGGACCTGATTGACAAGACCATCTAAGCATTGACGCGTAACCTTTTATTTGGTATTATAAATGATGCGCAGATTGAGGTTGTGAAAAATCGACAAGACATATCGTGTCAGTTTTTCACGACCTCTCTGAGCACTTTGACAGAGATAGTGATAATGTTCCGCTACGGTAAAACACCGGTTGTCCCTCCCCTGGACGATAAGTGTGGTCTCCTGGCCCGAGTAGCGGAATAGGCCCTGCCGTCCACTCACATTGAACCCCTTCCAGGTTCTCCAAGTGTGATCGTTGACGGCAGGGCCGCCTAAGCCGACGGGCAGGCCTTGATGCGCTCCGGCGCACCCACGTGAATTCAGCCATATCTATGTGGCTCAACCGTGGCGGCCTGCCCGTCAAATTCGTTTTCCCGACGACTCACCCTTAGGAGGTGAATACATTGGCAGGAAACCAGGATGTTGCCTTAAATAGGGCAAAAGAAGATCTGAAGTTGGACCCCAACAACCCAAAGTTGAAAGCGGCCGTAGCGACAGCCCTGCATGACCTCAACACCTCGCTCGCGCGAGCGGGTCAAAGAACACGCAGTAGCTAACCGGCTTTATGGAGACGCTTGCATAAGCCATATGCAACACCGGGTCAGAAAAATCACTATCTCTGTCCCACTCCCATTTTTCATAACAATTGTTGTGAGCGATGCGAGCGGGTCACCTTTTACTAACCACTATGAAATAATGGACAGTATAATGAAAAACTTTTGGGACGAACTACCGAAACCTTTTTTTATTCTTGCTCCTATGGAAGCGGTGACCGACGTCGTCTTTCGCCACGTGATTACTCATGCCGCCCGACCCGACGTCTTTTTTACTGAATTTACCAACGCTGCCAGCTATTCGAGCAAAAAAGGTGTTCATAGTACCCGCGGGCGACTAACGTTTACAGCCGACGAACAGCCGATGGTGGCCCAGATATGGGGCAATCGCCCCGACCAGTTCGCCTTTATGGCGCAGGGGATGGCGAACATGGGCTATAAAGGCATTGATATTAATATGGGCTGTCCGGATAAATCAGTTGTTCACGGTGGGTCGGGGAGTGGACTGATTCGCACACCCGAACTGGCTGGCGAACTGATTGCGGCCGCTAAGACCAGCGGCTTGCCTGTCAGCGTCAAGACCCGCCTGGCTGACGTCAATATCGAAGAGTGGCGCGAGTGGTTCACTTACTTGCTTCGGCAGGATCTGGCCAATGTGACGATTCACCTGCGTACCCGCAAAGAAATGAGCAAAGTCGAGGCTCACTTTGAGCTCATCCCGGAAATAAAAAAATTACGCGACGAAATCGCCCCACAAACACTACTGACTATCAATGGCGATATTCGCGACCGCCAACACGGCGAAGCATTAGTCCGCGACTATGGCATTGACGGCATTATGATCGGCCGTGGCGTCTTTCATAATCCATTCGCCTTCGAGGCTGAAAAACGCGAACACACTCGCGAGGAGCTCGTCGAGCTTTTGCGTTTCCAACTTGACCTGCACGATCGTTACGCCCGTGAGCTCGAGCCACGCAAATTCGACCCGCTCAAGCGATTTTTTAAGATATATATTCGCGATTTTCCTGGTGCCAGTGAATTACGAGAACAATTAATGCATACCAAAACGACGGACGAAGTTCGCCAATTACTTTTAAATCCTTAGGTTTTACTTAGGTGAAAAGAACTGACCTACAAATGTCGGCGACGACGATGGAGTTCAGCAACCTTCAAGCGTACCGAGTGTCGGTCGACAAGTTGGTGCGCCTTTTCAAGTTCAACTTGATCGCTGGCGTTATCACGCAGTTCAATAGCGCGCGCCAGAGCCGCTTGTGATTCAGATTCGATAATATCGGCGCCGTAAATCGACCTATCAACGAGGACCCGCACCGCCTTTTGCGATATCTCGACAACACCGCCACTAATCGCAAAGTACTCCAGATGACTATCGTCATCCGTCTTTTTATAACGAATAGCGATAGCTCCCGGTACGGCCAGCGTTACCAAAGGCTCGTGGCCAGGAAACACCGCAATTTCACCGGCCGCAGTCGGAATAATGAGCTCGTAGACGACTTGATCAATTTGTATTCCGAGCAGGGTTGTCAGGGTCAAATGCATGGTCTGCTAGTCCTTTTTATCCGCGAGCGTACCGCTCACCATATAGAACCAGGCCTCGGGTTTGTCATCGTACTTACCGGCTAGAATATCACCGAAATCTCTAATTGTGTCCTCTAGCTTCACGTATGTACCCTTGTTACCGGTAAACTTTTCAGCCACGTAGAATGGTTGCGACAGATAACGCTGAATGCGACGGGCACGGGCGACGATTTGCTTCTGATCATCAGATAATTCTTCCATCCCAAGAATGGCAATGATGTCCTGCAGCTCTTTATACTGCTGAAGGATACGCTGGACTTCGCGTGCGACGCGATAATGCTCTTCGCCGACAACTTCTGGGTCAAGGCTTGTCGAGTTGCTATCGAGCACGTCAACGGCCGGATAAATACCGATCTCGGTCAGCGCTCGGCTCATCACGATGGTTGCATCAAGGTGAGCAAATGTTGTGGCTGGCGCTGGGTCAGTCAGATCATCGGCCGGGACGTAGACGGCTTGAACTGAAGTAATCGAGCCTTTGTGGGTACTGGTAATCCGTTCCTGTAAGGCTGTCTCTTATAC
>DIZP01000008.1:0-1313 GCA_002429375.1 bacterium UBA6025
CCTGTTCACATGGTGGAAACGATTAATAAATTACTGCGTACCCAACGCCGTATGACCCAAGAGCTGAACCGTGAACCAACCATCGAAGAACTCGCCAAGGAGCTCGAGATGGAACCGGACAAGGTAGAATATGTCATTAAGATTAAGCAAGATATCACCTCGCTCGATGCTGGCGTCGGCCGCGACGGTGAAGATGAAGACTCGGTGCTGGGTGACTTTATCGAAGATGAAGACGGCGCCACTCCGGAAGAGTCAGCTACTTCTCAGCTTTTGAAAGAACAAGTCCAGGCCATCCTGTCGACGCTGAGCGATCGGGAGCAAAAGATTGTCAAAATGCGTTTTGGCCTTGAAAATGGCAAAAGTCACACGCTCGAGGAAGTCGGTCAAGAATTTGCCGTCACTCGTGAGCGTATCCGTCAAATCGAAGCCAAGGCGCTGGCCAAGCTTCGCAAGCACAAAGACGCCAAGAAGCTGCACGAATATCTTAACTAAACAATAACGAACATAAAAATACCTCCATGTTTGGAGGTATTTTTATGTTCGGGCGTAGAGTGCTCTAGAAGTGGACGTCCTCAATGACGTGGTCGATTTGCGCATTGAAAGTGTCCAGGTTACCATCGTTGATAATGAAATGGTCAGCAATCGCAATCGGGCCGCCTTTTTCGAGGTTTTCAATTTCGGCCCAGTCACGTTCGTTGGCTTCTGTTTCTGTGAGGGGACGAATCGGGCGGATGCTCAGGCGGTGATGGCGTAAGTGTTTTGGGGCTACGACGGCGACAACGTTCAGCTCGCCGGGAAACTCACGCTTCAGTGTTTTGTATTCAGTCCAGGTATAGATACCGTCGGCGACAATGCGATGCTGGCCGATACTAACGAGGTCGTGAATCTGTTTAATAATACGGTTGGCGACGAAGTCTTTGCCTTCGCGAACGCGCAACTCTTCGCGAAATGCTTCTTCGTTTTCCTTAGTGTGATCCAGTCCGGCTTCGGTCATGGCGTCAAGGATGACGCCACCGAAATAAACTTTTGGGTAGCCTTTTTCTGTGACATAATCAACCGCTGAGCTTTTTCCAGATCCGGTTAGTCCAACGAAGGCAATAATTTTTAGATTTTCGTGATGACTCATATAGTTAAGTTTAACAGATTATGGGTGCAGACTCGGAACTCACACCATAATCAGTCACCGACAGCACGGGGATAGTACGGTATACTTATAGTATGACAAAACGCCTAGCTATTATCGACGGAAAATCTGTTTTTTATCGTGGGTACTACGCCATGCCAAACCTGGCAATGGCTGACGGGACACCGAC
>DIZP01000008.1:1600-2231 GCA_002429375.1 bacterium UBA6025
TATAAAGCGGGTCGTAAAAAGGCGCCAGACGACTTTTATGCGCAGATGCCGATTCTGTTTGAGCTACTTGATGCTTTTGGTTGGCCGCTATATGAACTGGATGACTATGAAGCTGATGATATTTTGGGGGCCTTTGCCAAAGAGGCGACCGAAAAAGGCATTGAAACTTGTCTGCTGACAAGTGACCTGGACGCTTTGCAGCTGATCGGCCCACTGACGAAAGTCTACGCTCTTAAAAATGGGCTATCAAACCTTGAAGAATTTGACGTGGCCTATTTTGAACAGAAATACGGCATCGGTGTTGAACAATTCCTCGACCTTAAGTCGCTGAAGGGCGATTCGTCTGATAACCTTCCGGGCGTGCCGGGCATTGGTGAAAAAACTGCCGTTCAGCTATTACAGCAATACCAGACACTCGATAACATCTATGCACATATCGATGAAATTAAACCCACTACTGCCAAAAAACTGATTGCTGGCAAAGAACTGGCCTATATCAGTAAGGAAGTGGGTCGTATTTGGGTTGATGCGCCAGTCAAGCTCGATTGGGATGTGGCCGATATCGAAGATATTGACCTTGACCGTATCGCCGAAATATTGAAGCGACTCGAATTTTCCTCACTCGTCAGGC
>DIZP01000008.1:2504-2656 GCA_002429375.1 bacterium UBA6025
CACGTCCATGAAGATACGGTCTGGTTGTCGACCGACCGAAAGACAATCTCGAGCGCCTCGATTAGCGAGCTAGACAGAAGTGTCTGGCGAGTTTTTGAGCTGGCGACCGTTATCAGCTACGACAGTAAATTACTATACCATCAGTTGGCCGC
>DIZP01000008.1:2966-7464 GCA_002429375.1 bacterium UBA6025
ATTGCCCGTGAGTTTGATTTTCCGCTGACCTACATTCTATTTTTGATGGAGCACAGGGGGATAAAGATTAACCCTACGTTACTCGAAGCAATGAGTGTTCAGCTTGGCGATGAGCACACCAAACTTGAACAAGAAATGTATACACTTGTCGGTTACGAATTCAATATTGCCAGCCCCGCTCAGTTGTCAGAAGTGTTATTTACCAAACTGCAACTTCCGACGACTGGCATAAAAAAAGGAAAAACAGGCTACAGCACTGGTCAAAAAGAGCTCGACAAACTGCGTGGACAGCACCCGATTATCGAACTGATTGAACGGACGCGGGAGCTTGCTAAGCTAAAAAATACCTACCTCGACGCCCTCCCAAAGCTTGCTGACGAGAACGGACGTATCCACACGACGTTCAACCAGGACGTCGCCAGTACGGGCCGTCTGAGTAGCACGAATCCAAATCTTCAAAACATTCCGGTTAGGACAGAATTAGGACGAAAAATCCGCAGCGCGTTTGTTCCCGATGGCGACAAGATATTCATTAGCGCTGACTATTCGCAGTTCGAACTTCGCTTGGCCGCTGCGTTGGCGGGTGATCAAGAAATGATTAACGACTTTAACGGTGACGTCGATATTCATACGAAAACTGCCAGCGAAGTGTATGGTATTCCAATGGACGATATCACCAAAAGCCAGCGCCGGGCTGCCAAGGTGATTAATTTTGGTGTACTGTATGGCATGAGCCCGCATGGCTTGAGCGCCGCAACAGGTATGAACTTCATCGAAGCCAAGAAGTTTATTGATAAATATTTTGAATTGCGATTGCCGATTCGAAAGTATATTGACGACACTCTGAACCGGGCGCGGACCGACGGCTACGTCGAGACCTATTTTGGCCGACGACGCCCGACACCCGACATTCAAAGTAGTAATTTTATGGTGCGACAGGGTGCCGAACGGGCAGCGGCTAATATGCCCATCCAAGGGACTGAAGCCGATCTGATGAAACTAGCCATGCTCGAAGTTGACCGCAAGCTGGATGGAATGGGCGAACAGATTTTGCAAATACACGACAGTATTCTGATTGAGGCACCGGCCGAGAATGCCGACAAGATTGCCGAACTGCTAAAGACAACGATGGAGAATATCGCTCCGCAGCTCGGTATCAGGTTGAAGGTTGACGTCAGCATCGGCAAGGATTGGGGCGAACTGTAGTCGCTACGGAAACACGGGGGTCAGAGCCTCGATTGACAGAGTAGAGTAAATATACTAAAGTTATTGTATGGCTCGTTATAACAACACTCGTATTGCCCCCATCGCTCTCATTCTTATTATCGTTGCTATTGCAATCGCTGCGCTCGTTTCGTTGTCTCGGGCGGTCTTCTTTTCCAGACAGACAACGACTTCAACCCAAAGCGACACCAGCCAAAGCGAACTATTGAACACGGCAGCCGACCGCGCGGTTCGCATGACGGTCCGTGGTCGAATCGTGGCGGATGAGGACTTCCGGTCGTATCAAATAACGGCGACGTCCTCGAGCCGTACCTTTATCACCACCGCTGGCTATTTAAATACACAGATTAATCGCATCGCGCTGGGTAATAACATCCCGGCCTATGAGGAACTTGTCTATGCATTGAATCGTGCTAATTTGGACAAAGGTACCGAACTGAGCGGTGACCAAAACGATACGCGCGGTATCTGCGCGACGGGTCGCCTCTATCGGTTTGAATTGCTCAAGGCAGATCAAACGGTCAAAACGCTTTGGACGTCAACCTGTCGGGGATCGGCGGGATCCCTCGACGCTAACGTCACTCAGCTGGCAAGTTTATTTACGGCTCAAATACCAAATGCCCAATCGTTAATTGGTAAGATAGATTTGTAAGTAGTTGATAATAAAGGAGGGTGCATAATGGCAATAAAAGCAATCATCTTCGATTGTTTTGGCGTCTTGGTGATGTCAGGGCGTGCGGCTCTGTACCATGACTACCCAGCTCTTAAGGATCAGATTCATGACAATGAGCGTCAATCGGACTATGGCATAATTTCGCGTCTGCAATTAGATGAGGCTATCGGACAGATGACGCATTTATCGCCCCAAGTAATCGAAGAACGCTATTGGGCAACCAGTGTTCGTAATGAATCCGCTCTTGCCTGGGTGAAAGAGTTGAAACAGTCAGGTGAGTACAAGATTGGCTTACTGAGTAACATTGGTCGAGATTGGCTGAAAGATGTTTTGCCGACCGAAGAGCGTCGTGGCTTATTTGATGCCGAAGTATTATCAAGCGATGTCAATATGGTTAAACCTTCATTGGAAATCTTTGAAATCGCGGCCCAGCGTCTGGGTGTCGAACCGTTCGAGTGTGTCATGATTGACGACCTACTCGCCAATGTTGATGGTGCTGAGCAGGCGGGTATGGGCGGAGTTCTTTTCGGTACAACGACCCAGGCGCGAATCGATCTTGACCTTTACCTAAAGTCTCACAATGCCTGAATTACCAGAAGTGGAAACGGTGCGGCGGGGGCTCTCTGAGTTGATTATTGGGCGTACTATCATGGCGGCACAAACCGATAATCCGAAGAGCTTTCCCAATGCCCAAGGCCAGGTTGAGGCATTTTTGCTGGGGGCAAAAGTGAGCGATATTCGACGGCGCGCCAAAGTCTTGATGATTGATTTGTCGACCAACTATACGCTTGTTACCCATCTCAAGATGACAGGCCAGTTGGTCTATCGTGGCAAGAAAGTCTTTGGTGCCGGCCACCCCTCCGATAGTTTAATTGGCGAGCTCCCCGACAAGAGCACGCGGGTGACGCTTCAGTTTACGGACGAGTCAAAGTTATTTTTTAATGATCAGCGCAAATTTGGCTGGATGAAACTGATACCGACCGATGAGGTCGCGGAACTGCCCTTTATGCAAAAAGTTGGCCCTGAGCCACTTGACGATTACTTTACTTTTGAGCAATTTGCCGAGCGGTTTACTCGGCGTAGCAGAACGAGCATTAAGGCGGCCTTGCTTGACCAAACTGTGATTGCGGGGGTCGGTAATATTTATGCTGATGAAAGCCTATGGGGCGCCAAGATACATCCACAGCGACAGGTTAACACTATCACACCCGCTGAATTTGAAGCTTTATATATCGAACTGCGCCTTGTGATGAATCTAGCGATTGATAAAGGTGGTAGTACCGATAAAAATTACGTGAACGCCGAAGGAAAACGGGGGAGCTATATGGATTTTGCCCGCGTTTTTCGCCGCGAAGGCCTGGCCTGTCCTCGCTGCGGCACAACGATTATTAAGCTTAAGGTAGCAGGCCGCGGAACGCACATTTGTCCGCATTGCCAACAGCACTAAGGTATACTGGATACGTATGATAACACTACTGACGGGTAATAACACATTCGAGATTGAGCGAACAGTAGGCGCGCTCATCGCTCGCTTTAAGGGCATCGCGGAACGGATTGATGGCAGTACGATGGAGCTTAAACAATTACCCGATCTGTTGATGGGGGTAACGTTATTTGCTGATAAACGGTTGGTGATTATCAAGAACTTATCTGAAAATAAAGACGTCTGGGCGACTTTCGGCGATTGGCTCCCTAGGATTTCGGATGATATCGAAGTCGTCCTTGTTGAGCACAAGCCTGATAAACGAACCATTACCTACAAAGAATTGAAAAAGCAGGCTCAGATTATCGAGGTGATGCAGTGGTCAGAGCATGACGTATCCAAAGCCGAAAAATGGGTGTCTAACGAGGCCCAACGACTATCTGTTTCGTTGAATACAAAATGTATGCAGCTATTAGTCCGTCGGGTTGGGAACGATCAATGGCGATTATTCCATGCCCTCGAGAAGTTAGCCCTGGTCGATACGGTGACTATCGAAGTGATTGAAGTCTTGATTGACGCCAACCCAGCCGAAGATGTCTTCAATTTGTTTGAGGCGGCCCTGCGGGGCGATGGGGTAAGAGTCACCGAGATGGTTCGAACGCTTGAGTTGAGCGAAGACCCGTACAAATTACTTGCCTTATTATCCGGCCAGGTCTTTCAGCTAGCAGCGGTGGTGATGTCGGGCCAAGGTGATAATGTGGCTAAAGATTTTGGTTTTCATCCGTATGCAATCTCGAAACTGGTACCGAGCGCGCGACAGCTGGGCAAAAGCGGTACCAAAAAAATAGTACAGGCCTTCGCGAAAGCTGACGATGACATGAAATTATCACGCGCCGAACCATGGCTACTGATTGAACGTGCACTTATGGAAGTGGCTTCGCGCTAAAATAAATCTATTTGGTGGTTTTTTTGACAGCTGGCTTTTTGACAGCAGGCACTTTGACGACAGCTTTTTTAGCTGGTGTAACTTTGGTGGCAACTGGTTTCTTGGCGGCTGCGGGCTTGGTGGCAACTTTTACAGCGGCTTTTTTGGCTGGAGCGGCTTTGACAGCGGCTGGCTTAACGGCGGTTTTTTTGCCGGTCGCAAGCTTAACACCAGCGGCCTTAGCTGCTTTTGA
>DIZP01000008.1:7719-8284 GCA_002429375.1 bacterium UBA6025
GCGGTGTCGATTTCGCTGTGAGCAGCGCTCAGCCCTTCGGCGGTTGGCTTGGCAAGAAAGGCCTTGGTAGCTTCTTTGATATCACGCTTGATACCAACGTTGCGTTCGCGGCGTTTGA
Organism: bacterium UBA6025; assembly: GCA_002429375.1. Taxonomy (GTDB): domain Bacteria; phylum Patescibacteriota; class Saccharimonadia; order Saccharimonadales; family Saccharimonadaceae; genus UBA1547. The sequence goes on from DIZP01000008.1 coordinate 7,838, forward strand.
TGGTTTGTTTGGCTCGTTTGATAGCTGATTTGATAATTGGCATACTGTTCCTTTAGCTCTTTAAAATGATAGATACAATCAAAGCGTGATTATAGAGGAAAAAGGGTGAGTTGTAAAGAGGGCCCACTGTTGTTGACGCAACGAAAATACTTATGGTATAGTAACATCAAACTCTAGCCGATTTAGCACATCAAGAAAAAAACACAGGAAAAATCATGAACGACGTAAAAACTAAGCAACAAATTGTTGAGAAAATCAAAAGCTCGACCAACATTTTGGTCACGGTGAGCAATAATCCTTCCGTTGACGCGTTATCGGCAGCGCTCGGCCTGACTGTGATGCTCAATAAGTTGGGTAAGCATGCGACGGCCGTTTTTAGCGGCGCGATTCCGCCGGCCATTACCTTTCTTGATCCTGAAAAGACATTCGAGGCGACGACAGATAGCC
>DIZP01000042.1:0-13117 GCA_002429375.1 bacterium UBA6025
AATCCCCTCGTAAGTGGCGATTTCTTTAAAATTCCAGTCAGTCACAATCGCTGCGACCTCCAAAATCAAGTCGTCGTTAGCCTGAAGTCCGGTCATCTCTAGGTCGACCCAGAGAATTCGTTTGGTGTGAGCATTGGCAAGTTTTTTATCCATATACTCAGTATACTAGACTAACGACACCAGACGGTCGGCAACTTGCCGTAGATCTGCCGTTGTATAAGTCTTTCGGTCATAGACAAGCCTGATTGGTCGCCCATCCGGAAGGCTAATCGTCTCAGGCCAATCGAGCGCCGCTATTGGGTCGTCGACGTGCAAATGAGGAACGCCGTGGCTATAGTTCAATTTATAGGCCTGGTTCGCAACTTCGATAGTTTTAGGGGAGCTATCGTAAATCTTTTGACGAGCGGCGGGGCTTATCAGATTATCAAGCTGTAACCGTCGTTTGTCGACAATCTCGCGAATTCTATTGTCAATGTAGGTTGGATCAAGGATCTTACCATCGTTACCGTCCATAGCGACCCGAATAATGGCTTCAAGGTCGTCCTGCGTCACCTCGGGAAGCAGATCTGGTGTCAGTCGCTGCAAATTTTCTAAGGTTTTTTTGCACTCCTTTAATTTAAGCAGAGCGGTATCTGAATTTGTCATCACGTATTGTTCAACTTCTTTAACAGCTTCTGGAGTTGGTAGTGCTTCTTCCTCGCGTTGCAATCCAGTTGGCAAACTACTCTTAAAGAGTTCTCGCCGCACTTCCATCAAGCGTCCTTTGCTCCAACGTAACTTCCCTTTCTCTTCAAACGCACACAAATTAGTGGCAATCCTACCCAGCATCGCAGCCGAAACAGCCGTCACATCAGCAATAATATTCTCTTGAGTGCGTAAGGTCCCGCGATATCTCTCGACACCAATCGGGTTACCAACAATAAGTGTCGGTTGGCCGATGACTGTCGTGCGACTACTCTTTTTTCTCGGGGCACCCGATGCTCCTTCGAGCCGCGTATAATCACTCACCCCGTGGCGATACACATAATCGATCAAACCAGCCGTCACTGCCTGGCGGAGTTGTTGACGCTCTTCCTCGTTCGGGGTAATGAGCTGGTCATTGAAGGGCAGCTTCTGCCGCTTACAAACCTTGCGATATAACTCATCTGCCCGCTCGACGTTATGGACATCGAGACCGATTCTGTCTATCTCGGCTTCCGGTAATTGCTGGACCGCAATGTACAGATCGAGTTGGCTCAGATGATCAGAACTGTTAGTCTCACTCACGAGGTCTCGCCACTCTCGACCACTATCCCGCAGCCACGACTGCATGCCCCCCACTTCCATGGCCGCCACCATCGCTGCGGTATATGTCCGAACGTTGGCATTGTAGCCTTGATCCTCGGCGTAGGTCACCATGCGAGAATACATCGGTCGCATCGGTAGTTTAATCATGCGCCGCCCCAGATTAGTAATGACTCCGTCTTCGTCAAGCGCCCCAAGGATAAATAGGGCGCGTTTTGATCGCTCGATGACAGACAGTTCGACTGGGTGGAAGAGCTCAAGTTCGGTGAAATCTATTCCCGCCGAGGCCGTCAGCAGCACGTTACGATCCACGTCGGTCCGTAAGATCTCTGGAATCGGATAATCGGTCCGTTCACCACTGGCTTGCGAAATAAATGGCGTATCTTTATTGAGGCAGGTCAGAACAGCGATGCCATCCTCCACCCGACCGCAACGACCCGCTTGTTGCTCCAAGTCCGCCCGCGAGACTGGACGCAGGTTCAGACTCTGAACTCCTTCGTCATCAATCTCAGTGCGACGCTCCAGCCCACTCATAATCACTCTGGCAACATCAGGAATAGTAATGCTCGTTTGGGCGATGTTGGTGGCACAGATAATCTTCGGTCCGGGATACATCCCCATGACAGCATCTTGGTTTTTCTTGGAAAGTTTACTATGAAGTGGCAGGATAGTCGCATCCATTATCCCCCTCGATTCGAGCTCCTTCTTGATGGCACTCATGGCGTCTTCGATCTCGCGGACGCCGGGCAAAAAGATAAGGACATTTTGACCGTCAGCGGCAAAATTCGCGGCTTGTTCGACAACGGTTGAATCTGGCGCTTCGATGGTCTCAACTTCGTAATTCCGGCCTTCGATTTCCAGAATTGGTGGCCGCTTATCGCCGTCGGCGAAGAAATCCGCCAGTTTTTCTGCTTCCATCGTGGCACTCAGAATAACGACCCGTAGCTGTGGTTTTAACTTTATCAGTTGCTTGACTTGGCCCATCAACACCTCGATATTGGAGTTCCATTCGTGAACTTCGTCAATAATCAGGACTTCGTGTTCTAACTCCTCGCGCTGGCCGTATTCTTGCACTAAACGTAGACCGTCCGTCAGAACGGTTATTCGCGTTTTACCCTCGACGACAGTATTTTGACCCGCCGTATGACAGCCAACAAGACCCTCGGCCTCGTCGCCAAGATTCTTCGTGAGAACAGTCTGCATATACTCCGCCAGCGAGCTGGCAGAAATTCGCCGTGGTTGTGTTTCGGACACTATATAGCCTGCCTGAAGAAGGTACATTGCAAACTCGGTACTCTTACCGGCCCCGGTCTTGGCGGTACCGATAGTCACCTGATTATTCGCGACGCTCTCAAGAAAAGCTTCCTTATGAGCGCGGACCGGCAGTTCCGGCTCAAACTCACTCGCTTCTCGGCCTAATTCGATATAAGTAAAAGGCTCAGGAACTGAGCGTATTATTTCTGGCCGTAAGTTGTTGGGTTCGATCTGCTCCGAGATAAAATCAGTGTTACTTTGTTGCGACTGACCCCATAGTCGAAATCGTTCCTGCAACTCTCTTTTTCTTGCCGCTTCGCCGTCGGGTGAGCGAGGAACCGTATGCCCACCTTGGTCATAACGACGATATTTGAGCTTATCGACCTTATTATTATAATTTTCTGGAAACGCACGTAAAACCTCTGGACAACGGGTCATGGGCAATCCTTTACACCTCAAATTACACTTATGGTTTTATAATATCACACCATAATCATCTGAGTGTTGCGAAATCGTTGTAAAATACTCATGCCTTACAAACCACTCACTACAGCATCAAAAAACTACCTTGAGATATGAGTTGGAGCTACGATTTTTTCTTATCGATTTTGTCGAAGCCCATTAAGTGAATAATCAGATAAATAACCAGAGCAATCACTATGAAGTTGATAAAATCATTGAGAAAGACGCCGTAATGTAACACTGCGCCTTTACCGTCTGCCGTTGTGCCGACTGTCCAAGCCAGACCTTTCAAGCCTTCGGCCGAACCGAGTAACAAGCCCAGTGGCGGCATGACAACATTATCAATCAGCGACTTGACCAACACGCTGACCGCGCCACCAAGTACCAGACCAACCGCCAGTCCGACCACGCCCTGTGTCCGGATAAAATTAACGAAGTCTCTCAGTTGAGATTTTCCGGCACCCGCCAGCTTGGTCGATCGAAGCTTGGTTTGCTCGGCCGCTTTAATAATTTTAGGTTTTGGGGTCACTGGCTTTTTGGTCGTTGGCATAATAAATCCTCTTATTTATACGTGGAAGTATAGCATTTTTTCAAAATTTGATGAAAACGACTCCCGATCACAACTAGCTACATTCGAGACGGAATTTCGATACCCAGCAGGTCCAGGCCGTGAGTAAAGACATGACTCACCTTTTTGAGCACCCCGAGACGCGCCCACTTTTGCGTAACAGTGACGTCTCCCATCGCCACTGGCGTCGATTCGTAATAACGGTTCATTTCACGCGCCAACTCATGCAAGTACGTGGCGACCTTGTGCGGCTCGATGCTAGTGGCCGCAAGAGTGACGACTTCCGGGTATCCCAGTAGTTTTGCCAGAACGGCTTTCTCGGCTTCGTAATCATACTCAGACGTTTCGGCCGGCTCGGTGTCGATGTTATCACCCAGAATCTTGTTCACTCGCACGGCCGCATATTGGATATATGGACCACTATAGCCAGTCAGGGCAAATATACTGTCCCAATCGAACAATATATTTGTGCGCCGATCGGCGCTAAAGTCACTAAATTTAATCGCTCCCAATGCAATCTTTTTTATGTCCTCGTCTGAGACATCTCGTTCCGCCACCACCGAACGGGCCCGCTGTTCTGCTTTGTCAAGCAGCTCTTCCATCAAAATAACCCCTTTGCGACTGCTCATCTTTGCCCTCGTGCCGTCGTCATTCAGCTGATCGATAAAGCCAAACCACAGGTGATACAAGTCGGTCGTGATACCCAGTTTTTTTGCCATCGCAAATAATTGGGTGAAATAAAATTGTTGTTCAGCCCCCACGCAGTAGATTACCTTATCGGGATGCCAGTGTTCTTCGCGGTACAAAATAGTTGCCAAATCACTCGTGGCATACAGCGCAGCGCCATTACTTTTTTGGACCAGCAGCGGCACGTCAAACCCGTAGTCATCGAGTGGAACGATGATTGAACCGTCATCGTTTTGAACAGCCACGCCAGTTTCAAGCAGTTTTTGAACCGCCGCCTTGCCATAGGGCGCGAAGAAAGCCTCACCCAGCTCATAGTCAGTCGAAATTTTCAGGCGGTTCATGACGGTATGGATATGGGCGAGCGAAATCCGATTAAAGCGCTCACTGAACGATTTGGCCTGCTCATCGCCGTTTTCCAGCTTAATCAGCCATTGCTGGACTTCATCCGCCAGCACCGATTCGCCTCGCTCTTTTTCTTCCTTTAAGGCCTGTTTGGTGGCGATATAGACCCGTCCCAATTCATAAACACCGTCACGTTCTAAGGCAGCTTCGCTGCTCAACTTCAAAAAACCGGTTACCCACACCCCAAACGGTGCGCCATAATCACCGAGGTGATTGTCGGTGATGACCTTCCATCCAGTCGCCTCCATTAAGCGTTTGACCGCCCAGCCTTGGTTACCGGGACGAAGATGACCAACACTATACGGTTTAGCCATATTAGGACTAGGGTATTCCACGACAACCGTTTTACCCGCGCCAGACTGATTTTCTCCGAACCTATCACCCCACTGCTGCTCCAATTCGCGCACCAAGCTCGTGGCCGACACCCGCAGATTAATAAAACCTGGCCCCGCAATGTTAACGTCAGTAAAGATGGTAGTCTCCCGTAATTTGGCGGCTAGACTTTCGGCCACCTCACGAGGGTTTTTACCAAGCGACTTGGCCACCTGCAGAGCAATATTGGTCGCGTAGTCACCAAACTGCTCGTCGGGTCGTGAAAGGTGGATATCGTGGTCAACGGCAAACACGTCAAATAAAACCTGTTTGATTATCTGGGCAATGTTATTCATTACGCCTCATTATAACAGAGGGGTAAAAAAGTGATTAAAAATGTACGAGGCTCTCTTCGTGTTGAAGGACTGGCGTGACGGTTTTTGAGGCCCGTATTAAGCCGACAAAAAGTGGATGGGGGTGCGTTGGACGACTTTTAAACTCTGGATGGGCCTGGGTCGCCACGAAATAATCGCTGGCTGGCGCTTCGATATATTCAACCAGTGTGCCGTCTGCTGAGGTGCCGCTAATCGCCAGCCCGCCGGCTGCAATCTCGTGCATAAATGATTGATTCACCTCGTAGCGATGGCGATGACGTTCTGTTGCCGTCTGTTGGCCATAAAGCGAGGCAACTTTTGAGCCCAGCGTCAGTATGGCTTCGTAATTACCCAGACGGAGTGTACCACCGGTTGACTCTTTGCCCGCCTGACCCTCCATGATGTACACTACATTTTGTTTGGCATGGGGTTCGAATTCAGTACTGTTCGCCTGTTTGAGGCCACCGATTCTGGCACTGGCAATAACGGCGACCTGCAAGCCGAGGCATAGACCCAAATACGGTACATTGTGCGTCAGGGCATAGTGGGCGGCGGCAATTTTGCCTTCAACTCCACGGGCTCCAAAACCTCCGGGTACCACCAGTCCATCGTAATCCGAAAAATCTGCTTCCTGGGCCTTCGATGCGTCAATCCATCCAATCGTCAAGTCAACATCTTCGACCCAGGCCGCACTCTTGAGTGCCTCGAGGACAGAAATATAGGTATCCTCATTGTCCATATACTTAGCCACCAGACCGATACGGACTTTCGTGGCTGGCTTCGCCGCCTGACAGGCTACGATGTTAGTCCAAGCGGACAGATCGGGGCTAGTCTCGTTACCGGTAAACTTAGTCAACAGGTCATTGATGCCACTTTTGGCAATCGTCAGCGGTACTTCGTAGACCGTATCGGCATTAGGCAGCAAAATGACGGCACGTTCATTGACACCGCCAAACAAGGCAATCTTCCGCGCCACACTCTCGGGAGCTGGGTCGTCAGTGCGCACCACGACGCAATCAGGCACGATTCCAAATCCACGTAAATCATTAAGGGCATTCTGAGCCGGCTTTGTCTTAAATTCTTTACTGGTACCAATAAAGGGCACATAGACGACGTGAACGTACAGGCAGTTTTTTCGGCCGACGCGTCCAGCAAATTCGCGAATCGCTTCCACAAAACTCAAACCCTCATAATCGCCGACTGTTCCACCAATTTCAACGATATGAACGTCCGAGCCGACGCTGGCGATTTCAATCGCATTCTGAATCGCTTGTGTCAAGTGTGGAACAAGTTGAACGGTTTTGCCGCCGAACTTACCGGCCCGCTCGTCGGCTATCAGTTGGCTGAGGAGTTGGCCAGCCAGAGTGGCGCTTTTTTGGGTTAATTCGATGTCTAAAAATCGTTCATAATGCCCCAAATCAAGGTCGGTTTCGGCCCCATCCTTGGTAACGAAACACTCGCCATGTTCCGCAGGATTCAAAAGGCCCGCATCTACATTGAGATACGGGTCGCACTTTTGAACGGAAACGACACTCCCTTTTGCCTGTAGTACAGCACCTATACTAGCAGCAGTAATGCCCTTTCCTACCCCCGAGAGTACACCCCCAGTTACAAATATGTATTTCTGTTTTTTTACCATGTTGCTTTCAAGGCCTCCATGGGATTTCATTATAACATAAGATAATAAAAAAGCGCTATATGTAGCGTGGTTCGTTATTTATCAGGCACTACTGAAATAGAGCGTGAACGTCGCAAACAGTCGCCATAGTATATACTGTAGCGATGGATATTTATGAAACCTCTTTGGAATTACACGAAAAATATAAAGGTAAGATTACCATCGCGCTCCGCGACACCGAGCCGCTCGACCAAGCCAAGCTGAGCGCCTATTACAGTCCCGGCGTCGCCGCCGCCTGTCTGGCCATCGCCCGCGACCCAAGCCTGCTGCCAGTCTATACCTGGACCAATAACCTCGTGGCTGTCATCAGCAACGGCACAGCCGTATTGGGGTTGGGTGATATCGGTCCCAAGGCCGCTATGCCGGTCATGGAAGGAAAAGCGCTGCTTTTTAAGAATTTTGCTGGCATCGATTCGGTACCGATTGTCCTGAATGCCCGCACGGCCGACGAAATCGTCGAGACAATCACGCGTATCGCACCAAGTTTCGGGGCCATCAACCTCGAGGATATTGCGGCCCCGATCTGTTTTGAGGTCGAAGACCGACTCAAAGCCACGCTCGACATCCCCGTCTTCCATGACGATCAACACGGTACGGCCGTCGTTATTTTAGCCGGCCTCATCAACGCCATGAAGGTGACCAATAAAACCCTGAGTGACTGTAAAATCGTCATGGTCGGTGCCGGTGCAGCCGGTACCGCCGTCGCCAAATTACTCCATTTGTACGCTCAGCCTGAAATTATTTCGGTCGACAGCAAAGGTATTATTAGCCACGACCGTACCGATCTGAACCCTGAAAAAAAGCTGCTGCTTGAGGTAACAAATCCCCATAATGTCACTGGTAGCCTGGAAGACGCCTTGCGCGACGCCGACATCTTTATCGGCGTCAGCAAAGCTAATCTGTTAAACGAAGCGCTCGTCGCCTTGATGGCCCCGCAGCCGATTGTCTTTGCCTTGGCCAATCCCGAACCCGAACTGAGTTACGAGCTGGCCCAAAAAACTGGTGTGGCCGTTTATGCTACAGGTCGTAGCGACTACCCCAACCAGGTCAATAATGCCATCGCCTTCCCTGGAATTTTCCGTGGCGCGCTTGATCACGGCGTTCAAACAATTACCGATCAACACAAAATCGCTGCCGCCGAGGCAATTGCCTCACTGGTTGAAACTCCAACCGCCATTGAGGTCATTCCGTCGGTCTTTAATGACCAATTAGTCAAGACAATATCCGACGTTATACGATAAGCAAGTCTGTTTAAAGAAGCGTGTACAAATCAGCGCCCGGACTATATGTCGTAAGGTCGGCCGAGTCCATATCCCAAGACTGCTGGACCGGCTGAAGCACTTCCCAGGCACGCAGCACTTCATGACCGGTTGCAAACAGACTCTTCTTCGAACGGATGGCATCAACCATCACTTGTTCGTAGGCATCGGGTAGCTTAATCTCCTCGGGATATTCAAACGACAGCCGTTGTCTCTCAAATTCACGGTCGTAGCCGGGTTTTTTGGTATACAACTCGATCTCTACACCTTCAAATGGCTGAATCTTAAAAATCAGACGATTTGTTTGGGCCTCATGATTCTTTCGAAAATAAACGCGGACTTCGGTTGTTTTTCGATCCATATTTTTTCCCGTTGCCAGTACCAGCGGCACACCTCGCCACGTCGGGTTGACTGAGGTCAGTTCTATGGAGGCAAAGGTCTCGGTCAGGCTACCGGGATTGCCGACCTCATCCTGGTAACCACTATATTGCGCCCGCACAGCCCGACCCGGATCGGCGGACTGAAGTTGATTCAGAGCCTTTAGCCGAAGCGTGGCCATATCGTCCCAATCAAAATCGCGAGGAATCTCCATCAATATCAAGGCCAGCAACTGGATTAAATGGCCCTGCAGAACGTCACGCAGGGCACCGGTTTGCTCGTAGAACTGCGCCCGGTTTTCGATACCAATTTTTTCCAGCGCCACGACTTCAATCTTCTCGATGGCCGACGCATTCCAGACATGGTCAAACAAGGCGTTGCCGGCTCGAAAGGCAATAATGTTTTGGGTCATCTCTTTGGCTAGATAATGATCGATTCGATAAATCTGTGCTTCACTATAATACTTCGCGACATGATCAATCATTCGGCGAGCCGACTCCAGGTCGACGCCGAATGGTTTTTCGAGTAGCAACTTGACGTTTGGCCCGTTCAGACCAGCCTGACCTAAAAACTCCACGATATGTGGGGTGACGACTGGTGGTACCGATAAATAAACAAGGAGTTGCTCATCATCGCCAAGGTCAATAAAGTCCTTCAGGCGCCGATAATCTACCTCCTGCGACAAGTCCATCGAAAAGGGACTGATTCGGCGAGCCAGTTCTGTGTTGCCCACGCTTGAAGCGAGCAACGTATCGATGTCGAACTCGCGACGTGAGACGCCGATAATAGACAGATCGTCAAAATCACCCGTGGCAATGATTTGCTCCAGCGCTGGCAGAAGTTTGCGGGTGCTCAGATCGCCGGTAATACCAATAATAACGAGTTTTGTTTTCATACTGCCTAGTATACGCTTATTGGTCATGGCAGCTTATGTTGACGGATGATACGTCTTTACAGTCGATAAAACAGAGCCAGCAGTAGAAGCCAACCTTCTATGTAATTGGTGGAGAGGATGAGATTCGAACTCACGGTACCATTGCTGGCACACACGCTTTCCAAGCGTGCGCCTTCAACCACTCGGCCACCTCTCCGTTAGGTATTAGTATAGCAGCTAGTGATTTGCCAGGTTAGCACAAAAGATGTTAACAATCACAACTAATCCATACTTTGTAACCCCAAAGTATGGATTAGCTATTAACTCTAAAAACGTCTAGTATTTCTAAAAAATGAATAATATACAACAGTTTCTGGCACTTCGTCAAATTTTTGGGTTGCGGTATACCCCCAAAGCTCTCTATAATAAAGGTGATGCCAAATCCTGAATTACCACCAGTCATTGAACTTCACAACCTAAAGAAACGGTTTGGAATTGGTGATGCCGAACAGTTTGCACTCGATGGTATCGATCTGGTTATCCAAAAAGGTGAATTTATCGCCATTATGGGCCCCAGCGGCTGCGGCAAAACCACGCTTTTGAATATTATCGGTCTGCTCGACTGCTCAACGGATGGTGTCTATAACCTCGACGGACGGGCGGTAGAAACAATCAGTCCACGACGACAGGCTCGCATCCGCAGCCAGCAGATTGGCTTTATCTTTCAGAGCTTCAACCTCATCTCGCGCTTAAATATCATTGAAAATGTCGCCCTCCCTCTGACCTATAAGGGTATCGGCCGCACTAAGCGTCTCAATCTGGCCAGCGCCATGCTCCGTAATTTTCATCTCAACGAACGTGAATACTACATGCCCTACCAGCTGTCGGGCGGCCAGACGCAGCGCGTCGCCATCGCCCGAGCCCTCGTCAACCAGCCTTCGATTATTCTGGCCGACGAACCGACCGGCAACCTCGACTCGCGTTCGAGTCACGTCATTATGGAAGAGTTATCCGACCTCCACAAACGGGGCAATACCATTATTATGGTCACCCATAACCCCAACCTTACTACCTACGCCAGTCGGGTTATTACGATGCTCGATGGTCGCGTCGATACCGATACGCATACACCAATCGAGGAGCCGCTTCTAGTAGCACCAAAGCGTCCGCTCGGTTCCGTGGTGCCAAAAGCCATCAAGCTAAAGGATCACGCTTCAAGGCGAAAGCGAAAATCGAAAAAATCACACCGCGTTCACGAAACGAGTCACAAGTAATGCGCTTTCTTCTTCTCAATCATATCCAAAACGCCAATCAATCGCTTCGCAGCAACCGCCTCAGAAGCGGATTGACGACGCTCGGCGTCACCATCGGCGTCGCCAGCATTACGACTATCCTCGCGCTGAGTGCCGGCGCCAGTAAAGTCGTCGGCGACCAGGTGGACGCCCTCGGTGGTAATATCGCCGTTATCCGACCCGGCGCGACGTCTCCCGATCCACTCTCCGGACTTACTCAGCCCAATCCACATCGTGACTTTGCAGCCAGTACCCTCACCGAATCCGACCTCGCGCTTATTGGTAACATTCCTCATATCGAAGCAGTCGCCCCCCTGATGGTTTTAAGTGGCACCGTCAAAGCAGATTCGGTCGCACCCAGCGAAACGCCGATTGTCGCCACCTCACCGGAGCTGGAACTTATCAGCAACCTCAAGGTTCAAGACGGGCAGTTTATCGACAATACCGTCAACCAGGACACTACGACCATTGGAGCGCAGCTATCGATTGATATTTTTGGAACCGATCACTCAATCGGTAAAACGTTCACCATCCGTGGCAAAACATTTACCGTCATCGGCATCCTCAAACAAACCAACAACCCAATTAATTACAATTCGATTGATTTTGATACCGCAGCCATCGTGAGCCTGACAAGCGGCAAACAACTCAATCAAGGCTTACCGCAAATTCAGCAGATAAACGTCCGGAGTGACTCAGTCACCAATCTCAACGAAGCTATCATTAATCTTAACAAGACATTGATTGTCGCCCACCACGGCGAACATGACTTTACTATCCTGACAGGTAATCAAATTTCCCAGCCAACCAGCCAACTGTTCTATGCGATTGCCGGTCTAACGGCCGCGGTGGCAGGAATATCCCTGCTGGTCGGTGGCATCGGGATTATGAACATCATGTTAGTCAGCGTCGCCGAACGGACGCGCGAAATTGGTATCCGCAAAGCACTTGGTGCCACCAATGCCGATATTACCATCCAATTCCTGATTGAATCTCTGGCGATTGGCCTGGGTGGTGGTATCACCGGCTACACCGTTGGCTACGTCGTTGCTTTTGGGATTAGTACGTTCCTCACGTTTGACCCCGTCCTGAATTGGGAGATTGTCACCGTTGCTCTGACACTGTCCATCGTAATGGGAACCGTCTTTGGCCTGTATCCCGCCATTCGCGCGGCCCGCAAAGACCCCATCGAATCATTGCGAGAATACAACTAATCGCCGCATGTCCCGCTATCGATTATTACGCGAGTTCTTGTTTTAGCTTCTCAATCAGTGGAACGGGCGTCGGATCGACTCCATTCAAGATGGCGACATAGATGCTGGCAAAATCCGCCAAGATGCTGCCCCAGAGCAGCTGTTCAATAATAGTTTCACCGCGCAGGTTAATGACGGTTGATTTTGGTCGCTGGCCACTCAGCAGCCGGTCCGATATCTCGAACCGTTTCAAAATTTGAGGATGCTCCAAATGACTCACCAGGTCAAAGATGGCGAACGGTTTTTCGATTGGATGAGACGTCCAGCCAATAAACTCGTTGTGATTGAACTCTGGCAGTTCGTTCCAAAATGAGGTATTTTTGGCATTTTCGTTCCAGCTAATTTTCCATTTATAGGCGACGGGCGCGGTCAGTGTGCCGCCGTAGAAGACCGGCGTTTTGCCGACCGCCAGCAGAGCCAATTGCTTGGCATAGTTCTTGTCGACCGGTACGTCGGCTGCCCAGCGCAGGCTCTCGGCCTGCAGCCACTGCTCGCTGGCTTTGATTTCGTCCATTCTTTCCTGTCCGATGATGTTGAAATTGACCAGCAAGGCAATCAGAGCCCGCAAATCATCGATGACCGCCATGCGCGGTTGCAGGTGCTCAGGCATCGCCACATGAGCTATCCGGTAACCAGTGGCTATGTCAATCAGGGCGCCTCCGGCGGCGATGATGCCCAGTTGGGCGCCTTTTTTCTCGGCCTGCTCCAAGGCGCTGAGTGTCTCCTCGGTATTGCCAGAGTAGCTACTGATGATGACCAGGGTGTTGGCGCCGACGTAGGCCGGCAGATCGTAGCTACGGACAACCTCGAACGGCAGCTTGAGTTCGTTCTTCAGCCAGGTCTTGACCAGCAACGCCGCCAAGGCCGAACCGCCCATGCCGGCCACCACCACGTTGACGATCGGGCGACCGTCGTTATCAGGGTTCCAGATGTCGGCTGCAAATTCGTCCTGGGTGTATTCACCGGCGGCAACCGCTAGCGCTCCGGCTGGGTCTCGTTGTCGTATTACGTTGGCGTCATCTAACATCATTTGTCTCCTT
>DIZP01000042.1:13344-18611 GCA_002429375.1 bacterium UBA6025
AGCAACACAATCGATCAGCGATGACCAGGAACTCGCTAAAGTCTTAGCAGGGGTCAACCAGCAAGCTGACGAAGTATTACAGTTTGAAGAAACGCCTGTGCAACCGGCCGCTGCCACGCCCGTTGTTACCGCACCAGTTCTACCCGAACCGATTGTTGCGCCAGTTATCGGCTATAGCGCACCATCGAGCGACCTGGAGAGTATCAAAAAAGATGCCCTGCTCGAGCTACGTCCACTGGTTGATAAACTCGACCTAGCTCCCGAAGAAAAATTCGATACCTACCTGCTGCTGCTGCGGAGCACCGACGACAAAGCTTTAATTGCTCCCGCTCACGCCGCCGCCCAGGCGATTGTCGACGAGACCCGTCGTGCCCAGGCACTGCTTGATATCATCAAAGAAATCGATTTTTTGTCCGCCCCCCAAGTATAGAACTGTCAACCATTAAAAATACCCGCGCTGTGCGGGTATTTTTATTAGGACAGGTCGGGCTAAAAGCCCATGCTTCCGCCCATACCGCCAGTAGGAGCTGCTGCTTCTGGTTCTGGCACGTCAACCACCAATGCGCCCATCGTGGCAGCCGTCGAAGCAATCGAAACGGCGTTTTGAACCGCCTCTTTGGTGACGCGCGTCGGGTCGATGATACCCTCTTTTTTCATATCAACCAGGCCTTTTTTTGGAGACAGGACATTCAGGCCCATTCCCGTCGTTTTGGCGTCTTTGATTTTCTCAAGCCACAGGGCCGGTTCGATGCCCGAATTCTCTAGCAGGAGGTACGCCGGAGCTTGCAGCGCCTTGATTAAAATATTCTTACCGGCGGTAAAACTCGGTTCTTCCGAAAGGTCGCTAGTCAACTCGTATGAAATATTCAGCAACGTCACGCCACCACCAGCCACAATACCTTCGGCCAGCGCCGCTTTGGTTGCTGCCACAGCGTCATCGACACGGAACTTCTTCTCGTCAATTTCGGTTTCGGTCGCCCCACCAACTTTGATGACCGCGACTTTACCACTCAGGGCCGCCGCCCGTTTGTCGTATTGTTCTTTGTCATACTCGCTGGTAGCGTTGTCTTGTTGTGAGCGAATTTGCTTAATCCGAGCCGTAATAGCGGCCACTTTACCTGTTCCTTCAATAATAGTGGTCGCGTCCTTGCCGACAATCACCTTGCGGGCCGAGCCAATCACGTCGAGCTCCACGTTTTCAAACGTCAAGCCGCGGTCTTCGCTAATCACCGTTGCGCCGGTCAATGTGGCGATATCGCTCAGGATTTCCTTGCGACGGTCACCAAAGGCCGGGGCTTTAATCGCCACGGTGTTAAAGACACCTTTGAGCTTGTTTAGCACCAAGATACTCAGCGCCTCGCCCTCGACTTCATCGGCAATCAACACGACGTCTTTTTTACCGGCGGCTGCTAATTTTTCGAGGATTGGCAAAAATTCTTGAACCTGACTAATTTTTTTATCGGTAATAATAATTGCCGGTTTTTCGTAGACCGCTTCCTGGCGGCCAGCGTCGGTGATAAAGAATTGGCTGACGAAACCGCGATCGAAGGTGAAACCTTCGACGACTTCGGCTTCCAGCTCCAGGCCTTGGCTGGCTTCAACTGTCACGACGCCGTCCTTGCCGACCCGCTCAATCACGCTAGCAATCAGCTTACCGATTGTCTCGTCGCCGGCGCTAATGGTGGCGACTTCGGCCACGCGGTCAGATTTACCTTCGATGCTTTCACTCAGCTTATTAAGCTTGGCGATTACCTCGGCGCCCGCCGCTTCGATACCTTTGCGGAGCTCCTGGGGGTTATGGCCGGCGGCGATTAACATATTGGCCTCTTCAAGAATGTGATAGGTCAACACTGTCACCGTTGTCGTGCCGTCGCCAACGACTTTATTCAGCTTACTCGCAGCCTGCTTAATAAGTTCGGCCCCCACTTTGTAACCGAGAGTTTCATCGTCGACATCGGGCAAGTCAACCGCTTCGGCCACAGTGACGCCGTCATGGGTCACAACCGGTCCGCCGTAGCCTTTGGAAATCACCACGTTACGTCCTTTTGGCCCGTAGGTCACCTTGACTGCGTCATACAGCGCCTTAGCGCCGCCGAGTACCCGCGCTCGAGCGTCATTATCGTAAAAAACTTTTTTTGCCATACTATACAATCCTCCTAGACCGTCGCCAGGACGTCTTCTTCTTTTACAATCAGATATTCGTTGTCGTTTATTTTCAGCTCGGTCGTCGAGTATTCTTTATAGACGATTTTATCGCCGACAGCCAGGCTTTTGACGTCTGGCCCCACGGCCACAACCGTAGCCAGGACTGGCTTTTCTTTGGTGTTATCGGGCAAGTATATACCGCTGGCCGTCTGGGTCTGGGCTGGCTCGCGAACCGCCACCACCCGATTCGCCAGAGGTTTAATTGGTGTGTTCATCATCATTCCCCCATTCTTTTATCTATAATCCATTGTAGACAAAAGAATTAGCACTTGCAAGGTGCGAGTGCTAATTTGGTAGGTATGATTGACACTTATGTTTTTTTATGCTATTGTAATCATAAGTATTATGACTGCAGCTAACCCTGACCGAGATCCAACTATAGATGTGTCGACGCCTCCGGCACTAGTTGACGGTGAATCCGAAACGTCGGAATTTATCGAAAATATGAAAAAGATTTTTGCTTTTACCCGAACAATGAGCGATAGTTTGCGTGAGACCTACGCAACCGATCCCGAAGCTTTCAAAGAGGCCTTAGATGACACAGCTGAAGAAGCGGCCAGCAAAAGTCAAAGTTTTCAGGCAATCCTGACCGAACTCAGGCAAGCCCGCTGTATCGGCGCCGATGAAGCCCCCTTTGTGAACAAATTAAAGGAAATGCTCGAAAATATCAAAAAAATTATTATTAGTGAAGCCGGACTTCCCGACGAAGCGCTGTTTTCTAAAATCGAACAAGCAAAACTTGATGTCGCGGCATCTCTATTGAAAGCTAACCAAGGGAACCCAGTTACGCAGCCCATCCAAGCTCTTGAAATGCTGGGTGTTATGACTAAGGACGACGAAGGAAACTACGATTATCGTTTTCCGTACGATTATATGCCAGACTCCGTCGTCGAAAAATGGAAGATATATCTGGCGGCAGCCTGTGAACACATGCAGCTTAAAGATGCGGCCGTAAAAACCGGTGAAACCGGTCTGGTGGCTCAGGCCGACAAAACACGCAAGTACGCCCATGACTCCGTGACGCGTGACGTTCATGTCATCTTAGGCTTAGATGGTCTTGGCGGCTGGGGTAACGCCGATACCAGGAAATTGCTCGGGGCTTGCCGAGATTATGAACTACCGACCCATAATTCAGCCGTTGACCAAGCGGCGCAGGAGCTAGTGGATAGATTTATCAGTGGGATTAATGTCGCCTGTACGCTATCGCAAAGTGCCAAACATTAACAAATAACTTGACTTTCTGACACTTTCGTTATATTATAGTACTGCACTGTCTCTCAAGCAAGTAGGAGTCACAATGAATCCGCAAATTGGTGCGGTTCTTACCGCAACCGAGTTTGCAAGATCGTTGCGTGCAACGATCCAGTCAAACCTCGGTCAACAGATCGAGATAAGTGTCGAAGGGGGTGATTCGATTAAAATCGTCTTCCGTGTAATAGCGGGGACGGTGGCGATCGGCACCACAAACGAGGGCAATGAGGCGATTGTGTCTCTCGGCGGGGAAGCCGAGCTTGACACCAAGCATCCGACCATAGTGGTCGGCGCGCCGAAAACCTCAAATTGATGGCCACAAGGCCCAACAAGCAGCGAAAAACTGCAAAGTCATCGGAAATTCCGGTGCCCCCATATTTATTTAATTAAGTATGGGGATCTTTTATTTTGAGCTGCCTTCAGGCACCGAACACCGAACAAAATATTGACTTTTTATCATGTTTATGCTAATAATATACATAGAAATATCGAAAAATAAACATGACTCAAACCCACTTACCAACAGAGCGAACCCTCGACACCATAACCTCCCCTACCCCATCGGGTTGGATTGAGGCTCACAAGCTAGTTCAAGGGTTTTTAGCAGAACCGACCTTTATCGACGCCCTATCGAGCTCTGGGCTGCACCCTATTGATAAAACCTCCGTCGAATATGCCAAGAGCCTGTCGGCATACGCAGGCAACTATTGCGACAGACTCGAGCAAGATGGAACCATCGTGCGGGGCCTGGCCGATCAAATTAAACTTCTGGCCAATACCTCCTATTACTTACATAACGAAAAAGAAATTTCATATTACGAGAACGAGCGCGATGTCCGTCACTTAACAGACGAGGAATGGAAATACTACCAAGATTTCAAACCCTATATGATCTGGTACAACCAACTCCTTTCCGACTACGCCTACGCCAATCCCCAGGCGACATTGTCGGACATGAACACGGCGCTTATCACCCAAGCACTGCCGAGTTTTCCTGCCGAGGACGAAGCGGTTGAACGTCACATCGAACAAGCCACCCGGGGCGCCCGGACTGAGGCGGCCAGCCGCGAACTCCTCGACCGAACCCCGATAGATTATAGCCCTGGCACAATCGAAGACGACCTGCGGGGCGGTGACCTGATTGTCACCTATAAAGGCCACCGCGTGAAGGTCGACATCAAATCGTCACTCAGCGATATCGCGGCGGTTCGTGGTGGATACGCCGAAATCGACGAGCATCAGCTGAGCTATGCCATTTTAAAAGCCCGCCGTGACGGTAACGACAAAGCCAAGCATGTCGTGGTTATCTTTCCTGGTTTTACCGACGTGGATTTTGGCGACTTACTTAGCCTCCAGTTGCCAGACGAAGCCATCCAACAGCACGCCAACTCGCTGGCCCACCAACTGACTCTCGCCTTCCACGAACTCCAACTCTAGCTATTGTATTTTTGCCATAAATATACTAGAATAACATCGTTCTTCTACCCTTAAGGAAGGTGTATCGTGGCAATGATGATGAAGAACGTTGGACCGTCCGACGATCTGATGAAAGAGATACTAACGGCAGTCTACCTAGGCAGCTTGGCGTTTTTAGTTCTCGACCAGGCGAGAACGGTCCGAGTCTGTGACATAAAACTGCCCGGCGAGCTTCCCATCAAGGAACTCGTGGTTGAGTGCGAAGATATCGAGGACGGCATAACTGTCTTCCTGCATTTACCTTACGCACCTGGTTCGGCCGCATCGGCGCTCATCCTACGTCCCAAAATGGAGGGAGAATAAAGGCCCAGGGAGATATCTCCCTGGGCCGCTTT
>DIZP01000042.1:18905-19326 GCA_002429375.1 bacterium UBA6025
GGCTACAAAGCGCGTTTTGTATTTATTGGCGACCTAGCCATCACTATTTTAGAGAAAAATACCCCACCGCTGGGCAAATTATGGTATCTGCCAAAAGGCCCTGGGGTCACGTCGACCAAAGAGCTGTTTGCTGCCCTGAAGGCCCTCAAACCATTAGCCAAACGGCACCATGTGTTTGCTATCCGCCTGGAGTCCGAGCTGCGCCGCGAGCAAAAAGCAACTTTGCGGCGGCACGGCTTAATTAAGGCCAACCCGATTATCCCCAACCCCTCGACTATCACTCTGGCTATTGGCGATAACCTCGAAACCGTCCTGGCACATCTGCCTCAAAAAGGTCGTTACGCCATCAAGCGGGCCGAGCGCGACGGCGTCACCACCAAGCTCGTCAAAGCCACCGACACCAATTGCAAAAAAATGTACC
>DIZP01000018.1:0-4913 GCA_002429375.1 bacterium UBA6025
ATCGTGGCGGCTCGTCGTAACGCTAAAAAGATTAGCAACGCTGACCTGACTGAAGCTTTTGAAAAAGTTGCCATCGGACCAGAACGCAAAACGAAAGTCATGAACGATAAAGAGAAGGAGCTGACGGCTTACCACGAGGCGGGCCACGCCCTGGTGGGACACGTCCTGCCGGACAGCGACCCTGTTCACAAGGTGACGATTATTCCCCGCGGTGGAACGGGCGGCGTGACTTGGTTCTTGCCACCAGAGGATAAAAGCTACACCAGCGTCATCGAATTCAAGGATGTCCTGGCCCGCGCCCTCGGCGGCCGTATTGCCGAGAAGATTATCTACGGTCCCGACCGGATTACGACTGGTGCTGGTTCTGACCTGCGCAAAGCCACCGAGATTGCCCGAGACATGATCATCGAACAAGGCATGGGTAGCAAGCTGCGCGATCAAGTCTTCCACGACGATAGCGGCGGCATGGTGTTTGACAAAATGACCCACGAACGTCCGTACAGCGACGATACCGCTAAGCTGATTGACGAAGAAGTCGCCGAGCTTATCCAGGAAGCGGGTCGTCGCGCCGAAGCCGTAATCATTCACAATCGGGCAAGTCTTGATAAGCTTGTCGGTGCCCTGCTTGAAGAGGAAACTCTTGAAGAAGATCGAGTGATTGCCATTCTCAAAGACGCAGTACTACCTAAGGAGGCCAAGCTCTACTAGGCAAGGCGTTACTACCTCATGGGTCGCATTTACAGTACCGTCACCCGAGCTAACAAAAAGCTCCCCCTCCAGCTAGCAGCCGCTCTGCTAGCTGGTTCGACGTTGCTTTCGAGCGTGCTCGGATTGATCCGTGACCGTCAGCTCAATGGTCTGTATTATGACACCTATCCAACGGGCATCGATGCCTACACGGTCGCCTTCACGATTCCTGATTTCATGTTTTTTATCCTGGTCTCGGGGGCGTTGAGCGTCACCTTTATCCCTGTTTTTAACCAACGCCTGGCGGTCGGTAACAAAAAGTCGGCCTGGGAGCTTTCGACCAGCCTGGTTAATTTACTGGCTATCGTCACGCTGGTGGCCAGTATCCTGATTATGATTTTTGCCGAGCCATTGGTGCACTACGTGGTCGGTCCAGGGCTCGATGAGGCTAGTCGGGCCTTGGCGGTCAGTATGATGCGGGTGATTGCGATTAATCCGTTCTTGTTTGCCGTGGCCACGGTGGTGGCGAGTATGCAGCAGGCAATCGGCCGGTTTACGTTCTTCGCGCTGGCTCCGACCGTCTATAACATCGGTATTATTATTGGCACCCTCTTTTTTACCAATGGCATCAATATTTTCGGCTGGCAGGTATTCGAAGGGGGTATTATGGGCGTCGCTCTCGGGGTCGTGTTGGGAGCCATTCTCCAGCTGCTAGTCAGTAGCATCGGCTTGTTCGGTATGGGCTTTGATTATCGCTTCCAGATCTACTGGAAGAACAAAGGTTTCCGTAAGGTGCTGGGTCTGCTACCGGCCCGTTCGCTGGACCAGGGGATTGATTATGTTAATAGTATCGTCGAAACAAACTTGGCGTCGCGTATGTTGGCCGGTAGCGTCCGTGCCTATCAGCAGGCGACAACCCTGTCGTTCGTCCCAATCAACCTCATCGGCGTCGCGATTAGTACGGCGGCCTTTCCAAAGATGGCCGAGCGACTCGGTCAAGGTCGTCCGGACCTCTTTAAGAGCGAGTTGCAGGCGGTCTTGCGGGTGATTGTCTGGCTGGCGCTGCCCGTGACGGTGATTACCTTCTTTGGGCGTGGCTATCTGGTGAACTTCATCAAAAACGGTGGTGACACGTTGATGGCTAGTACGCTCGGAATTTTGGCTATCGCTATTTTATTCCGTTCCATCTATCACATTTCGGCCCGTAGTTTTTATGCCCAACAAGATACCAAGACGCCGCTTTATATCTCGCTCTTTACCATCGGTCTTAATATCAGCCTGGCGGTATGGTTTACGTTTGGCCTTAATTTGGCGGTCTATGGGTTGGCATGGGCGACGGCAATTACCGCGGCGGTTGAAGTTGTTATTCTGTTTCTTGTTATGTCCCAACGTATCCAAGGCCTGTTCGATAAGGTCTTTATTCACGCCATTGCCCGGATGGTGAGCGCCACGGGACTGATGGCGGCGATTACCTATATATCAGTGGCATTGTTGCCGTTGAACGCGAGTGACCAGAGCTTCCTGGCGAGCTTCCCGAAGTTCTCGATTATCGTCCTGATTAGTGGCGCTGCCTATTTCTTCTTTAGCCACCTCTTTAAGTTACAAGAAGTTCAGCCGATTTTGTCACGCCTCAAGAAAATCTTATTCTTCAGGGCACTGTAGTCTTATGAACCAAGCCAACATTCGTAATTTTTGTATCATTGCTCATATCGATCACGGTAAGTCGACCCTGGCCGATCGTATGCTCGAGCTGACCGGTACCGTCCAACAGCGCGATATGAAATCACAGCTGCTCGACAGTATGGATTTGGAGCGCGAAAAAGGTATCACGATAAAACTTGCCCCAGTCCGCATGAAGTATAAGGACTATGATTTGAACTTGATCGATACCCCGGGCCACGTTGACTTTAGCTACGAAGTCAGTCGATCGCTGCAGGCCTGCGAGGGCGCCATTTTAGTAGTTGACGCTAGCCAGGGCATCCAGGCTCAGACGCTGGCCAATGTTTACTTAGCCTTAGCGGCCGACCTGACGATTATCCCGGTATTGAATAAAATCGACCTTCCAGCGGCCGACGTCCCGCGCGTGAGCGCCGAGGTAATTAACCTGCTGGGCTGCAAAGCCGAAGACATTCTGATGATTAGCGCCAAAACGGGACAAGGCGTTGAGGCCGTCCTGAATGAAGTTATCGAGCGGATTGGATCCCCACTGGGTACTAGCGAACTGCCGACTCGCGCTCTTATTTTTGACAGCTATTACGATGACTACCGCGGAGTTATTTTGTACGTCCGGGTGGTTGATGGCCAAGTCAAAAAAGGTGACACGATTGAAATGATTGCCACCGGAGCGCATGGCCTGGCCCTCGAAGTCGGTTCGCTGAGTCCGGCCATGAAACCGGGCGGTGATCTGGCTACCGGTGAAATCGGATACATCGTGACCAACCTGCGTACCACGCGTGACGCCAGGGTCGGTGATACGGTGACGACCAAACGAGCCCACACGGATTCACAGCTGCCAGGCTATAAGTTGGTCAAACCTTTCGTCTATGCCGGCTTTTTTCCGGTCAGTAACGACGACTATCAGGATTTAAAAGATGCCATCGAGAAGCTAAGTCTCAGCGACTCGGCCTTGCAGTTCGAGCCGGAAAATTCGCCGGTACTCGGCTTTGGAGTCCGGATTGGCTTTTTGGGCTTACTACACATGGATATTATTCGGGAACGGCTGGAGCGGGAATATAATCTAGATCTAGTCGTGACCAATCCCTCGACCGATTATCAAGTGAGTCTATCGAGTGGTGAAGAGTTGGATATCAAAAGTGCTAGTGAACTACCCGATGTGAGTCGGATTAAAGAGATCCGTGAGCCGTGGATTAAGGGTGAGATTATCGTCCCGCAAAGCTATATCGGGGCCGTCATGCAGCTGATTGTGAACAAGCGCGGCTTGCAGAACAACTTGAGCTATATCGACGAACGAGCCTTGATTAGCTTTGAAGCTCCACTGGCCAACCTGCTGACTGATTTTTATGACCAACTCAAGTCGGTCACCAGTGGCTATGGGTCATTCAATTATGAACTCGATACCTACCGCGCCGAAGATTTGGTTCGGGTTGATTTTTATGTGGCTGGCGGCATGGTTGATGCCCTGAGCGTCATGGCCCACCGCAGCGAGTCGCAGCATTTGGGTCGTATGGTGGTCGATAAATTAAAAGACGTGATTCCGCGCCAGAACTTTCAAGTTGCTTTGCAGGCAGCCATCGGCGGTAAGTTCATTGCCCGCGCCGATTTGTCGGCCTATCGCAAAGACGTCACGACCGGTTTGTACGGTGGGGACGTCTCGCGCAAAAAGAAAGTTTTGGCCAAACAAGCCAAAGGCAAAAAGCGCATGAAGCGTTTTGGCAAAGTTGATATTCCATCCGAGGCGTTTACGGTTATGCTAAAACGCGATTAACGCGCGGTTTGCGCCTGATATCAGAGATCAATTGTACGTGGGCACCAAGCTCAATTGGCTCGGCCAGGTGATTAACCCATTCAGCTGATACGACTTCGTCTGGTCGAGTCGTTAGGGGCCGAATGTCGATGCCAGCTCGTTGCGCGGCTGTCATCGGAGTAGATACAGGCCGTTTAAGGTTGGCGAGGTCATCGGCCAGGTCCTCAAACGATAATTCGCTCAGCGACAGAGCCGACGCATCAAAGGCCGGTTGACTTAACGGTTGTCGCGTAGTGGTATTTGCCCTGGCGGCCGCTCGGACTTTACGAGCCAGGCTCACGTGCTGCATGGCGACAATAGCGATGCCAATGTTGTACAGAACCACGATAGGTGCCGCAATCAGGAGACTGGTTGTCAGGTCAAAGGCGAACGGTACCAAGAGCGCGATGACCAAGCTGCCTAATACAACCCATTTCTCCATACCCAGCAGTTTCTTTGGGGGGAGGGGTTTAACGGTGTCAAAAAAGGCAATCAGGAGGGGCAATTGGAAGACCAACACGAAGGTGATGATAACGTTGGTGACAAAATTTAAATAGCTGTCAGCCGAGATCAGGGCGCTCAGACCGCTCACCTGGAAACCGGCAAAAAAATGCAGTGAACCCGGGATAATAAAGATAAACCCAAAGGCCGCACCCGCTACAGCTAGGCCGGATGATATAATCGTTGTAATATATACACGTTGGCGAGGGATGATTTCTTCAAAGACGGGCCGGACGAACATAATCAGGTTATACACAATCAC
>DIZP01000018.1:5226-8047 GCA_002429375.1 bacterium UBA6025
CAGCAAGGTAATCACTAATGCGATTAATAGAATGATCTCAATTTTCCCTAGTCCCATACACTCTCACTTTCTATATATGTAATCTATTTAAATATAAGCAATATGAGGCGATTATACAAGACTATTCTTGCCAGGGTGGCTTATCCGAGCCGATAATTTGATTTATTCACTAGTCTAGCTTATGATTACTATGACTAACTATATGTGACGGAGCAGGCAGGATAGTGATTAATAAAAATATATTTCAGACCATATCAGATAAGGATATGGACCGAAAAGAGTTTCTGCAATACAGCGGCCTACTTTTGCTTGGCTTGGTTGGACTGAAAACTATCGCTACACTTTTGACAAAGACCGATAACTCAAAATCAATCATAGCCGAACAACACAACCAGACAAATCACGGCTTTGGCAGTGGAAAGTACGGGGCGTAATTAGATGGCGCAACCACAAAGACTCCCAGCGGTTAATGGTGATGATGGCGTTTGGGGCGACATTCTTAATCAGTATCTTGCCAAAGAGCACTATAATACTGGCCTCGATAATCCAGTCAACGGTGGACATCAAAAAGTGACAATCCGTCCGGGCACGACCGCCGCAGGGACGGCACCGCTTAAATTTACTTCTGGTTCACTGCTAACGACACCCGAAGCTGGTGCGGTTGAATTTTTAGCTGACAAACTATATATGACCCAAACAACCGCCACAACTCGCAAGGCGGTCGCTGCGTATGACGATAGCGCCGGGGCCACGGGTGATGTATACTACCGAGATAGTAGCGGCAACTTTACGCGCCTGGGGGTAGGTTCATCCAGTCAGGTGCTAACAGTAAGTAGTGGTTTGCCTTCATGGCAATCAGCCAGTGGCGGTATTAACAACCTTGATGGTGGCGTTGCATCAACAGTATATGGCGGTACGGTAACAATTGACGGAGGAACAGCGTAAATGAGTACACTAATCCAATTTAGACGAGATACGGCGGCCAACTGGACGAGTATTAACCCGATTTTGGCACAGGGTGAATTAGGGCTCGAGACTGATACCAGTAACTACAAAATTGGCGACGGTGTCACTAACTGGAATACACTTATC
This sequence comes from bacterium UBA6025, assembly GCA_002429375.1. Classification (GTDB taxonomy): domain Bacteria; phylum Patescibacteriota; class Saccharimonadia; order Saccharimonadales; family Saccharimonadaceae; genus UBA1547. Next base: position 6,319 of record DIZP01000018.1, read on the forward strand.
TACTACCAACTTTCACCTCAGATTCCTGCCCTTCTTTTTAACACGCAGGCATCCAATATGACCGCACCGTCTGCCGGAACAATGCGGCTGTATGCCAAAGAATTGGCTGGTCGCGTCTTGCCCCGCTATATTGGCCCTAGTGGACTCGACAGCTTTTTGCAGCCGCTTTTGGCCAGGAATAAGATTGGGTACTGGTGCCCACCGGGTAACTCGACGGTACTTCCTGGCGTCATGGGCTATACAGCTCCTACGACTGTCGGAACGACTACAGCAAGAACTATTACAACCGCCAATCAGTTGACACGTATGCGTCGGATTGGCTTCGTGAGCGCGACGACCACTGGTTCGCTCGCGTCCTCGCGTGTGGCGGTCGCCCAAATTACACTTGGTAATGGCGCTGGCCTGGGTGGGTTTATGAAGGTGATTCGTTTTGCAACCAGTGATGCCGCAACGGTTACTGGGGCACGTATGTTTGTCGGGATTTCAGCTACCACCACTGCACCTACAAATGTTGAGCCATCAACCTTGGTAAACTTAATTGGTGTTGGACATGGTGCAGCAGACACAAACTTAAAGCTTTACTATGGAGGCAGCGCGGCTCAGACACCGATTGATCTTGGCGTCAACTTTCCAGCCAATACACTCTCCGCTGATGTCTATGAGTTGGCGCTTTATTCATCACCAAATTCAACTGGACTTGTCAGTTATGAAGTAACGAGGCTCAACACTGGGGATGTTGCAACAGGTGATTTGACTGGGACGAGCGGCATACAGTTGCCCGCCGTGACAACATTACTAACTTATAACTGGGCGTATCGTACCAATAATGCAACAGCACTTGCCGTGGGGCTCGATATTGTCAGTGATTACATTGAAACTGATTCATAGCGCGTGAAACGCGAAGACGATATTGTACTTCGGATGAGCAACCATAACGTATTGTCGCGTATCGTTGCTTTAGCGATAGTGTTATTTATTTCTTCGCTACTTTTTCATACTTCGTTTGTGTCCGCGCAACCGGCGATGAAAGGGCTTGGTTTGTCGCCGCTAAGAAGTGAACTCGAACTTACACCAGGAACGTCGCTCGACGGAACATTGACCGTGACTAACGCAACCAGTACGTCGATGGTAGTCGACCTAACTGCCGAAGAATTCAGTGTGATTAATCAGCAATATGATTATGCATTTACGCAGGAGTCGGCGCTTGCCAAATGGGTGACATTCTCCCCTGCCGAGGCTACGTTATCAGCAGGGGAGAGTAAAACGGTATTATTTACGGCCGGCGTGCCGTTAACGGCTGAACCTGGTGGGCGTTACATCGGCCTATTTGCCAGCACTGGAACTGCAATATCAGACGGTGGTATCGGCTCGCGTCAGCGCATTGCCTCGTTGCTGTACATTACCGTTACTGGTGATGTATCTCGGGCAGGTCATTTGATATCGCTCTCGTCACCATGGGCGGTGAGTGGCCAAAGTGCGTGGAGCGTGGCCGTACAAAATACCGGTACGACCCATTTCCGTAGCCGCTATAACGTTAGTGTCCAGAACGTGGTGGGTCACGCCGTCGTTGCTAGCATGACTGGCGATGCGCTGATTCTGCCCAGTACGGTGCGGGCCGTGTCTGATACTTTGCCTTTACCACAATTCCCCGGTCTGTATAAATACATCTATACCATCGGTCTGGGCGATACACCGGCGACGGTCGAAACTCGGTTTGTGCTATATATGC
>DIZP01000055.1:0-4545 GCA_002429375.1 bacterium UBA6025
TAATCAGGTTATACACAATCACTGGAATTGTGATGACCAGGGCACCCATAAAACAAATTTTCATCACAAAGGCAAAGCTCCCAGCTGGACTGCTGTAGTAAAGGGGGGCATTAAGAGGGGAGCGCAGCAAGGCCAGGAGAGGTTCGTAAAAAGCGTAGACGACAATACCCGTAATCAGCAAAGCAATTGCAGATACGACTAAGCGCATCTGCAATTCACGGACATGGTCAAGTAGCTTTGTTTTGGGGGGCGAATGTCGAACGAGTCGCTTCACTACGAAGTCCTCTTATTTTTTAACAGTTGGTTTGGCGGTTTCGTCTTTGTCGTCGTCGCGGAAGCCTTTTTTGAGTTCTTTGACGGATTCGCCAAGACCACGGGCCAGTTCAGGAAGTTTCTTACCCCCAACGAACAGCAAGGTAATCACTAATGCAATTAGTAGAATGATCTCAATTTTCCCTAGTCCCATACACTCTCACTTTCTATATATGTAATCTATTTAAATATAAGCAATATGAGGCGATTATACAAGGCTATTCTTGCCAGGGTAGCTTATCCGAGCCGATGATTTGATTTATTCACTAGTCTAGCTTATGATTATTATGACTAATTATATGTGACGGAGCAGGCAGGATAGTGATTAATAAAAATATATTTCAGACTATATCCGATAAGGATATGGACCGAAAAGAGTTTCTGCAATACAGCGGCTTGCTTTTGCTTGGCTTGGTTGGACTGAAAACTATCGCTTCGCTTTTGACAAAGACCGATGAACCAAAATTAACTGTGGCCGAACAACATAACCAGACAAATCATGGCTTTGGTAGCGGAAAGTACGGGGCCTAGGCAATGGCTATCGAACAGAGGCTGCCACTTGTCAACGGAGATGATGGTATATGGGGTGATGACCTTAATACTTTTTTGGGTAAAGAACACTATAACGCTGATGCGACATTAACTCCTGGAGCATCAACGAATGGTGGCCATAAAGCCGTAACTTTACGGCCTGGTACGACGGCGGCCGGCACGGCACCACTAAAATTCACTTCCGGTTCACTGATAACGGCGGCTGAGGCTGGAGCGGTCGAGTTTTTGACCGATAAGCTATATTTTACCCAGACCACTTCGACCACCCGCAAAGTCATCACGATGGGTGACACCAATATAACCGTTAGCACATCGGCCCCTAGTTCACCAGTGACTGGTGATCTGTGGATAGACACCAATTAATCAGATTATATAAGTTAAGGAGAATAAATAAGTCATGGCACACATAGCAGCCGATAGAGTACAAGAGACTACAACTACGACTGGTACAGGGACTTTGACCCTAGCTGGTGCAGTAACCAACTACACAACATTCGCTAGTCGTATGGTTACGAGTGATACTTGTTGGTACGCAATTGTTGACTCCACGAATAATGCCTGGGAGGCTGGGCTTGGCACTTTAGCTAGTTCTACTACTCTTGATCGCACAACGGTACTACGCTCTAGTAACTCCGATTCAGTTGTTACTTTAGCGGCTGGCACTAAGAATGTATTTATAACCCCGATTGCCGATAAGGCTAATGTGCTTGATGCCAACGGGACGATTGTATTACCCGCGGTCCCCAACCCACCAAGCGCTGCTACCGATACCCTTAACTTCTTTGCTAAGAAGATTGCAGGCCGTATGATGCCCAAGTGGGTGCCGCCGAGTGGTATTGATAACCCAGTTCAGCCCGCTATATTTGGCAACCGTATTCTTATGTACCTGCCATCAACAGGTACGGTTGGTACGGGTTCGGGGACGTCTTTTGGCCCTGTTTGGACATCAAACGGTACAGTCTCACACCCTACTCCAGCGGCAACTTCTCCAGCTATATCAAACCAAATGAAGCGTACCCGCTATGCCAACATCGTCACAACCACCAACCAACAGCTAGGGCCACGCTTCGCGGCCGCCTCGGAGCAACAGTTCTGGCTCGGTAATGCCGCTGGTTTGGGCGGATTCTTCTTCGTTACTCGCTTTATCATTGAACTTTATCCAGCCTCGACAGTTCGCATCTTTGCGGGGCTTGCGAGTACAGCTACGGGTTCAGTTTGTATCTCTGATACAGTGATAAACAATGTCTGCGGGCTGTGGCATGATACTACCAGCCCTAGTTCAGGGGCTAACTCATTTAACTTGGTGACCCGTAATGCTGCCACTACTACTAAGACGAGCATCGCTCTAACCAATGCCATCGCCGCTGGTAACTCATACACTTTCTACATGTATGCAAAGCCAAATGACACAACGATTTACTATAGGCTTGACGATATGGTAAACGGTGTAACCTATGAAGGCTCGACTACTACTACACTCCCAGCTAACACCGTATTTATGCAGCCTCAAGTTCAGATGAGTAACGGAACAGCTAACGTTACCGCAACAACTGTAGCCATTGGCGTTGTGGGTATTTATGTCGAATCAGATAACTAGGAGGTAGGCCATGTACGGCACATACCCCTACTCAGATGTACCCTACACTAATACACCAGGTGGCTTACCACCGACAGTCGCTTTAAACACACCGGCCGACGTTGCCACGATTACGGACACAACACCGACTTTGGCTTTTACAGGTACGGACACTAACGCTGATGATATTGAATACAACGTCCAGATTGCCACCGCAGGCACCAATACGGGCACAATGGTTTCTCAGCCTACCGTTACCTTTTCCGACCCAATAAAGGGTGGTACCGGGGTAGGAGGTAGCCAGGCTAGGGGTCAAAGCTTTATAGCTAACGGTAATTATATTTCTAGGGTTTCAATTTACACCTGGACAGCAGGTGTACCTACAGGTAACTGGGATCTTACTATTAGGGATGGCCTTAACGGCAATGTTCTGACATCAGTCACAACAGCTCTATCGTCGATAGTCAACGGCGGCTGGACTAACTTTGATTTAACAACACCTTTCCCGACAACAAACGGCACAAAATATTATCTCCACATCCTTAAAAGCCCTGATATAAACGACGTCACTAATTATGGTTCTGTCGGCATTACTGCGGGTAACGTATACACAAGCGGAGGCTACCTTAGCCGAGACTCCGATATCTGGAGCGAAGACACCGTTACCTACGATATGTCCTTTACGGTTTATTCGCCAACTACTTTAGACAAACTTTCGTCTACTGACCTTGGTTTTGCCGATATTACCAATGGCGTCGATACTCATCCTTTTGCCTCCGGTGATCAAATAGGCTATACCGTCCAAGCCGGAGATATCTTAGCCGCCGGTACTTATTATTGGCGTGTAGCCGCGATAGACCCAACGGGTAGTAATACGTACGGGGTCTGGAGCTCAACTTGGAGCTTTACTATTTCTGGCGCAATCGGGATGAAAGTTTGGAATGGATCTACCTGGGCCTACAAACCAGTCAAAGTCTGGAATGGTAGTGCTTGGGTGATTAAACCAGTCAAAGTCTGGAATGGTAGTGCTTGGGTGATTAAGGGCTAAAGATGCCAATACAAAGTATTTTACGTCAACGCACGCTATTGATAAGTTTAGGCATTGGGTTGCTGTTTGTGGTGAGCTATAGCTTATCAATTCCGACGGTGGTGGCTCAGGTGAACGTGACCGTCACCAAGCCAAAGGGCTTAATGCTCTCACCGCTTCGAAGTGAACTCGATATCGCGCCAGGCACGTCACTTGACGGCACGCTCACCGTGACCAATTCAACCGATAAGGTTATGGCGGTCAGCTTGGACGCCGAAGCATTCAGTGTGATTAATCAGCAATACGACTACGCGTTTACGCGGGAGTCGGCGCTTGCCAAATGGGTGACATTTACTCCAGCCGAGGCGACATTAGCCGCAGGTGAGAGTCAAACGATATTATTTACGGTTGGCGTGCCGTTAACGGCCGAACCTGGTGGGCGCTATATAGGCCTGTTTGTGAGTACCAATACTGCGATACAAGATGGTGGTGTCAGCTCGCGTCAGCGCATTGCCTCTCTGCTGTACATTACCGTTACTGGCGATGTATCGCGGGTTGGCCATTTGGTGTCGCTCTCGTCACCATGGGCAGTTGGCGGTGACAGTAGGTGGAGTGTGGCCGTGCAAAATACCGGTACGACCCATTTCCGTAGTCGCTATAACGTCAATGTGCAGAATGTGGTGGGGCACGCCGTCGTTGCCAGCATGGCCGGTGATGCGCTGATTCTGCCCGGTACGGTGCGGTCCGTGTCTGACACCTTGCCTTTACCGCGATTACCAGGTTTATATAAATACATCTATACCATCGGTCTGGGCGACACGCCGGCGACGGTCGAAACTCGTTATGTGCTATATCTGCCGCCAGCCGCGATTGTGGTGGTCGTCATCGCCATTATACTGTTGGTTTCAGGATTGCTACGGAGGCGACCGAACAAACGTTAATCGGTTTGAGGAACGGCCGTATAAATGACCGTTGCCACGTAGTTGCCGGCCGGTTTGGCAAGGTCGAGCTTCATGCCGTAGGTCACGGCCGTCGCGTCGCCAGTGGAGGCCGGGACGGTAATCGAACGTATCAGGAC
>DIZP01000055.1:4696-16444 GCA_002429375.1 bacterium UBA6025
AATCGAACGTATCAGGACATCGCTGAGCGTCAAGCCGACAAAATTACTCGAAGCATCGGTATTATAACCCCAAGTATTAGTCGCCAGGGCCGCGGGGGAGCCGTTACCCGACGCCGGCAGGAGCGAACCAAGATTATCCATGTTGGTATTACTGAGCGCTCGGATATAGAGTTTGTAACCCATGACATCGGTTGAGGTGACCGTGACGGTGCTGGTGCCGGTGGCCAGCACGCCTCCGGTTGTTGGGGTAATAGGAATGGTAACATTCCCATTTGTCGCGATAGATAAGCGCCGTCTGGCTACCATAAGGGACGTTCGCGCCGTAGACGCCTTTACCGTACGGAGAAGCATGGCTGGCTGATGGCATCAGTCCACCGAAAAGTAGAGTCAAAATAAATGCCAAAACTAGTGTTGATTTATTCATGCTTATGGTATTATATCATCATAGTATAAACAAAATTGCGTTAACTCCATTCAAACATAAGGAAAAACACCATGATAGAAACAAAAAATATCTTTCTAAAACGAATTGCTTACGGGATGTCTATTATGGCTCTTTTGGTGCTATATTATCCGAACATCGCCGCCGCCGCTCAAATTACTGCTCGTAAAGTCACCATTGGTAGCTCGGCGCCGAGCGCCACCACGACGTACGCCCTTAACTTTACCGTTCCGTCGGCTACGGTTATCCAATCAGTCGGCTTCGCGGCCTGTACGACAGCCAGCGGCGCCTGTACACCAGCCCCTGGCTTTTCCGCCAGCACTTCAAGCTTGACCAGTCAGCCAACTAACCTAGGTGACGCCTCTGGCTGGACGGTTAACACCGCTACGGCTGGCGAACTACGCCTGGCAAAATCGGGCAACGTAGCGGCGCCAACCGGTGCTCAAACCGTCAGTTTTTCGGGCGTTGTTAACCCGAGCGCCACTAACTCAACCTTCTTTATGCGTATGACGACTTACTCGACCGCAACGTGGACAACCGCCATTGATACTGGCGTTGTTGCTACCTCAACCGCTGGCCAGATTACCGTTACCGCCAGTGTTGATGAAACGCTCACCTTTACCCTCGCAGCGGCAACCGTTGCTCTGGGCACGCTTTCTAGCGCGGCTACTGGCACGGGTACCTCGTCGATGACAGTGGCGACGAATGCCGGAACTGGCTACTCGCTTACCTATAGCGGCACAACATTGACCTCCGGCGCAAACACCATCACCGCCATGGCTTCACCGGCTGCTTCAGCAGTGAATGGCAAGCAATTTGGCATTAACCTGATGAATAACACGACACCTGCCATTGGTACCAACACGACCGGGATCGGTTCTGGAGTTCCATCGACTGGCTATAACACGACGAATCAATTCAAATTCCTGACCGGTGACACGATTGCATCGGCCTCACTCCCAACTAACAGCAACACCTACACCACCAGTTATATAGCTAACATCGACGGCGCAACCGCAGCCGGTGCCTATTCAACAGTGCTGACATACGTCGCAACAGCTAATTTCTAGGAGCAAATTATGAAAAAATATATCAACGTGCACCGAACAAAACTGGCGACACTCCGGGCCATCGTGCTTGGTATCACGCTCAGCGTGTTGCCTTTTGCAAATATTCCACAGGCGAGTGCGGCGGCGATTACCGGACGATCAGTCGTCCTATCAAGTTCGGCCGGCGGGGCAAGTGGGGTATCGTATGCGCTCACAACTGCGGCATTGCCAACAACTGGCACGCCAGTTAAGTCAGCCCAAATTCAATTTTGTACAACGGTATCGGGCGCCTGTACGCCGCCTCCTGGCTTCTCGGCGACAAGCTCAACCCTTGCTTCGCAGCCAACCGGGCTCGGTGCGGCCGCTGGTTGGACTGTTAACGCCGCTACGGCAAATTCGCTCCGTATTCTGGATGCTTCGAACGCGACTAACCCAAGCGGTGCCGTATCGATTACCTGGAACTCCGTCACCAACCCAACGGCCACCAATACGACGTTTTATGGCATTATCACGACGTATTCCGATAGTGCTTGGACAACAGCACTGGACACCGGTTCGGTCGCCCTCAGCACCTCGGTGCAGATTCAGGTTGCCTTGACGGTCGGTGAAACACTGACCTTCTGTACCGGCACGAGTATTACTGGCCAAAACTGTGCAACCGCCGCTGGGAGCCTGGTTAACCTTGGCTCTGGTTCGACCGTTGCAACCGCCAGTGGAACCTCGATTATGGCCGCTTCAACCAATGGCAATACTGGTTATTCGGTAACCGTTAACGGCGGTACGCTGACATCTGGTGCCAATACGATTACGCCACTTGCCGCTGGTGCAGCGTCTGCAGTAGGTTCAAAACAGTTCGGCCTTAACTTGGCGGGCGCAAACACGACGCCGGTCGTCGGTGCTGCAGTCAGCGGTACCGGTACGGGAGCAGCCGCTGTCAACTACGCCACCAATAACACTTTCCGATTTGGGACTGGTGAAATTATCGCTTCGGCTACCGGACCAACTAACGCCAACACCTTTACGCTCGGCTACATTGCTAATATCGACGGTCTGACACCGGCTGGTGCCTACACCACGACATTGACCTACGTTGCGACGGCTAACTTTTAGTGAAGAAGCGTCTGCGACAATCAAACATTATCTTTGGAATTATTGCTGCCATCTCGGTATTGTCCGGATTGGTGACAACGGCCGCTAGTGCGCAAGCGGCGAGCGCTGGTGCCGCGCAGGGGATTGAACTGAGTCCGGCTCTCGTCGAGTTGAACGCCGATTACGGCAAGACGTATACTGTCACGATTAAAATTACCAACGTGACGGCCTCTGATTTATCGTACACGACGTCAGCCGATGACTTTAACGCCGCTGACGAGACTGGTTCGCCCCATATTCTGATGGATAGTAATTTACCGACCACGGCTTCAATCCGAAGTTGGGTGGCAACGGTGCCACAGTTTACGCTTCGTGCCCATCAATCAAAAGTCATTACCGCCCAGATTACCGTTCCGACTAACGCTGAACCAGGCGGACACTACGGTGTATTACGCTTTTCCGGTAAGGCTCCAGAGCTAAAAGATACTGGTGTCGGGCTATCGGCCAGCGCGGGAGTCTTGCTGCTGGTTCGTGTTGGTTTACCGAGTGATATTACCGAGAAAGCCAGCTTGGCGTCGTTCTTTGCTGCCCAAAGTGACAAACAGAGCTCCTTTTTCGAAGCTGGTCCAGTGACATTCGTCACCCGTATAAAAAATGAGGGTAATATTCACGTCAAACCAGTCGGGAGCATTGAACTCCATGATATGTTCGGTGGCTTAGTTTCGACAATACCGGTCAACGGCGACAAATCGAACGTCTTACCAAGCAGTATTCGTCGGTTTGAGGGCGAGTTTAAAAAAGACTGGATGATTGGCCGCTACGACGCTAACTTGACACTTAGCTACGGCACGCACGGACAAGCAATCACCAATACCATTAGTTTTTGGATAATACCGTACAAGCTCATCCTGATTGGCCTGTTTATTCTGGCAACCGTTATCTTTATCTTCTCGCGTATGATCAAGGTGTATAATAGGCGTATAATCGCAAAGTCAAAACATGAAAACACAATCAAAAATAAAAAAAATACCAGTAAGCAAGACTAGAAAAAGAGCTAGTAAAACTTCACCAGCGGTCGGTCTGGTCCACGTGACACGCCCGGGATTACACCATTTTAGACTGGTCGAAAACAAACACACCGGCAAGCTTATCCATCATCGCCACACTTCACACGTGGCACTTGTAGGGCTGTTGTTGCTGGTCGGTATTTTTTTGTTCATTAGCGCGGGCTTTGCCGAAGTTCAGGCCGAAACAGGGGTAGTCTCGATTGGCGCTACCGTATCTGGACCAGCCCCCGTGGTTGGCGCATCCATTACTTCACCAATCGATGGAACAAGTGTGACTAACCAACAGACGATTGAGGTCACGGGGACGTGTGCGCCAGGGACGTTCGTTGTCGTGCAAAATAACAATCAATTAGTAGGCTCAACCGTCTGTACTGACGCCGGTATCTTTGTATTACAGGTTCAATTACAGACTGGCACGAACGTGCTGAGTGCCTTCAATTACGACAACCTCAATCAACCCGGTCCGAATACGCCACTCATCAGCGTAAATGTAACGACGACAAGCACTGTGGCACAACTGCTGCAGCCGTTAAGTTCGACTTTACCTGTTATCTTGCCATCCAACCCCTCTATTGTTCCCGGTGTTACCCCAGAAGCATCAAGTTGTGATATCAAAAATGAGCAACCTCTCCCCACTGGAGGCGAACCTCGCGTCGCGATTGTCTGTGCACCTCGATTTGTCCAGGCAAATACACAATACACATTAGGTATCATGACTTGGGGTGGAACACCACCATATGCACTCGCCATTGACCTAGGAAACAAGTCGGAAAATAACTTACTCAGTCTAGCGACTCCTAGAAATCAGTTTTTTAAATTTAGCTATGCCAGCGCCGGTATCCGTACCGTTACAGTTAAACTCAAGGACAAAGATGGTAGGTCGGCAATTGTCCAAACATCCATCCAGACAACTGGTGATACTAAAACGCCTTTGGCGGTCCTGGCGAACGATGTCATAGGTACGTCGTGGTTTAAGACGCCGGTACCGCTTTATCTCATAGCATTTGCCATCACATTGGGCTTTTGGGGAGGTGATATCTTTGATCGTAACTTTGGAGCCCACAAACCTCACTATCGCGCCCGCAAGGCGGCCTAGGCCGAAGCGCACATAGTTGGTACAATAGCTGTCATGGATGATATCGAACAGCAATGGTCTAACAGCCAACCGAAACATAAAAAACACATTATAACAATTACCGGCAAGCCAGGTAGTGGCAAATCGACGACCTCGAAAGCGGTGGCATCAGAACTGAGCTATCGCCATTTTTCATCGGGTGACCTTTTTCGTTCAATCGGAAATGAGCGGGGAGTAAACGTGCTTCAGGCAAATTTGTCCGGTGAGCACGATTCAAGCATCGACCATCTAGTCGATCAGCGACTACGAGATATTGGCGTCGAGGAGGATAATATGGTGATTGATTCGCGGACGGCGTGGCACTGGATGCCGTTTTCGTTCAAAGTCTACTTAGATCTCGATTTGTTAACTGCTGCCGAACGTATCATATTGAACACAGATTTGGCTCGCCTTGAGACCGAACATATCCCCAATGACCCAAAGGAATATACAGTTGCCTTGCAACAGCGTCTCGACAGCGAAGCCCGCCGCTATAAGACACTGTATGATGTCAATCCGTACGACATCAGTAATTATGATCTAGTCGTTGATACTAAAATAAATAACACAGAGCAAACGGTCGCCTTGGTCTTGAGTCGCTTTCACGATTGGTTGAAGGTTTAGGTCTGACGGTTATTTGGTCAAAGGCTCTAGCACTCACTTGCTATGAGTGCCAAGCTGCGTTAAAATAAACATATGACAGAACGTCAAATGCAAATTCTGGCAGCTATTATCGAACAACACGCCGAGATTGCTGCGCCAGTTGGCAGTGTGATGCTGGCCAAGCTGTTCGGTGTGTCCAGCGCGACTGTTCGGAGCGAGATGGCGCGGCTGGAAGAGATGGGCCTAATCGCCCAACCCCACACCAGTGCCGGTCGTGTCCCAACCGATGCGGGCTATCGTTTCTACGTCAACACGCTGACCGAAGCTCATGAAAATGAACGTGAGCATTCATTACCCGATCGCAATGCGAGAGCGATTGAAGCAAGAGTGGGGAACCAAACAAACAGAGCCGACAAGGCAATTCGCAGCGCTGTCGATAGCCTCGTAGATTTGACGCACAACCTTGGACTAGCCACGATCGGCGATGAGCTGTATCTGAGCGGGATTGGTAATTTATTTTCACAACCCGAGTTTGCCCAGGGTAATCATACCCAGGCGGTCGCTCAACTACTGGATAACTTGGAACCCTGGTTACGGGAAGCCGCCCCGAATGAACCACTCAACGTCTATATCGGTTCAGAAAACCCGATTGGCAAAAGCAGTGGTGCCAGCCTTATTATCAGTCGGTTTCGCTCACCGTACAGCGACCGCAGTTACATCGGCGTTCTGGGCTCAACCCGCCAGAGTTATGCCAAGGTTATGCGACTGGTCCGCCATGCCGGCGCCATGCTAGAGGAGGTATTATAATATGGCTGATAAAGCAAAAAAGACTAAAAAAGAACTTGAATGTGACCAAAAACTGAATGAACTGACTGCCGACCTGCAACGGACGCACGCCGATTTTGAGAATTATCGCAAGCGTGCAGAAACCGAGAAATTATCCGCCCGACAGGCAGGCAAAACCGGGGCTATCTTGAAACTGCTCCCTGTCATCGATAACATCGAGCGTGCGATTGCCTATACGCCGGCAGAACTCAAAGACAATACCTGGGTCCAGGGCGTAGCGGGTCTCGTCAAGAACCTGGAAAGATCACTCGAAGCACTCGACGTCAGGCGCATTGAAGCCAAAGTCGGTACCCCGTTCGACCCCGAGCTACACGAAGCCATTCAGTTTGACGAAGATGCCGTCGGTGAACGCGAAGTCGTCGCCGAAGAACTCCAGGCCGGCTATCTGCTGAACCAGCAGCCGATTCGTCACGCCATGGTCCGCGTCACTCGCCAATAGCTAGTTTATAAACAACCCACATAACCTCTCAATGGTTATGTTTTTAAGGTATACTGGTAATAACGAAGATAGCTAATAATTTTGATGGGAAGATTTATGGCAGTAGAATCATTAACTCTTGTAGTAAACCCCGGCAGTGCCAGTCATAAATATGCCCTGTTCTCGGGTCAGTATATGTGGGCCAGTATCCACTTCGAATTTATCGATGGTCGGGTTGTCGGTAAAATCGATCACGCGGGCGAACAACAGTCTGAAAGCTATGACGACACCGACCTAAGCGCGGTGGCGCATTACGTATTACCACTACTCCGTAAATATCGGGTAATTAGTGATGACGATAAGGTTTCAACGATTGGCATTAGATTGGTCGCACCAGGTAGCCGCTTCGCAAAGGATCAGTTAGTGACCGACCAGACCGTGGTGGCACTTCGGGCCGTTCAGCAACGGGCTCCACTGCACGTGACGACGGTTCTATCGGAGCTTGAACATCTTGAAACCTATTTCCCCGGTATCCCGATTGTGGCTGTATCCGACAGTGTCTTCCACGCTTCGAAACCGGCCTGGGCTTCATATTATGGGATTGACGTCGAACTGGCGGAAAAGTCTGATATAAAACGCTACGGTTACCAAGGTATATCAGTCAGCTCGGTTGTGCAGTCCCTGGCGGGCCGTGATATGTTGTCGCCTAAAACGGTAGTATGTCATCTGGGTAGCGGCAGTAGCGTAACCGCTCTGAGCGATGGCCAAAGTATCGATACCACGATGGGCTATTCACCGCTTGAAGGACTTATCATGTCATCGCGGAGTGGCAATATTGACCTCGCGGCTGCCTTGGCTATTAAGCGCCAGCTGCAATTGACTGACGATGGCCTTGAAGAGTATTTGAACAAGCAGAGCGGGTTACTGGGTGTCAGCGGGACTTCGAATGATGTTCGACAGCTGCGCGCCAGCGAAGACAGCGGAGACGTGCGAGCCCAGCTTGCCCTAAAAATGTTCGTTTATCGGATTCAGCAAGCAATCGGTCAGATGGCGGCCAGCTTGGGAGGCATTGATTGTCTGGTCTTTACAGCCACGATTGGCGAACGTTCGACGGTTATCCGCCAGCGAGTAGCCGAAGACTTGGGTTTTTTAGGTTTTGAGCTTGACTCGGCGGTTAACGACCAGACTTTCGAACCGTCTGAGGCTGTCAATGTCGGCACCGATGCGAGCAAGCCTATTTTTGTCGTATCAACTGACGAGGCTGCTGAAATAGCTCGTCGGGCTGAATATCACATCAAAGCCAACGATTTATAACCGCAATTATGTTAGTTGGCACTCTTGACACGAGAGTGCCAATTTATTTATAATGAACATATTGGCAATCTAAGCCCTAGAGTGCTAAAATTATAAGCATAGACATGAAATTTTATAAATTCGCCGCATAGCGAAAGGAGATAGAAGCATATGGGAAAAATCATCGGAATCGACCTCGGAACCACCAACAGTGCAGTTGCCTACATGGTGGCTGGCAAACCAGAAGTTATTGCTAACGCCGAAGGCAACCGCACGACTCCATCCGTTGTTGCCATCAATAAAAACGGCGAACGCCTGGTGGGACAAATTGCCCAACGCCAGCGTGTCACGAATGCCACCAACACCATTTATGGCGTTAAGCGTTTGATTGGACGTAAATTTAGCGACAAAGAAGTTCAAACCGATCACGATATTATGCCGTATGCCATCAGCAAAAAAGGCGATGGCGTCTCGATCAAGCTCGGCGATAAAGAATATTCTCCAGAGGAAGTTTCGGCCATGATTCTCTCAAAAATCAAAGCTGACGCCGAAGCCTTCTTGGGCGACAAGGTCACCGAAGCGGTTATTACCGTGCCGGCCTACTTTAACGACGCCCAGCGTCAGGCCACCAAGGACGCCGGTAAGATTGCCGGTTTGGAAGTCCGTCGCATTATCAACGAACCAACCGCGGCCGCTTTGGCCTACGGTCTTGACAGCAAAAAAGATGAAAAGATCGTCGTTTTCGACCTGGGTGGTGGAACTTTTGACGTGTCGGTCCTCGAACTGGGCGACGGCGTCTTTGAGGTGAAATCAACCCATGGTGATACTCACCTGGGTGGCGAGGACTTCGACAACCGTATCGTCAATCACTTCCTGGAAGTATTTAAAAACAACGAAGGTATCGACCTGAAAGGCGACAAGGCGGCTATGCAACGCTTGAAGGATGAAGCCGAAAAAGCCAAAAAAGAACTTTCATCGACCAATGAAACTACTATTAACCTGCCATTCCTGACGGCTGACGCCGATGGTCCAAAGCACTTCGAATACAAATTGACGCGCAGTAAGCTCGAAGAGTTGGTTAAAGATCTTATCGACCGACTGAGTGACCCAGTTGAAAAAGCCATCAAGGACGCTGGCCTGAAGCCTGGCGACATCGATGAGATCGTTTTAGTTGGTGGTATGACCCGTATGCCAATCGTGGTTGAAAAGGTCAAAGCTATTTTTGGCAAAGATCCTCTGAAGGGCGTTAACCCGGACGAAGTTGTTGCCATTGGTGCTGCCATCCAGGGTGGCGTTCTATCTGGTGACGTCAAAGATGTCCTGCTACTTGACGTGACGCCACTGTCGCTCGGTATCGAGACAATGGGTGGCGTTGCTACCAAGGTCATCGAACGCAATACAACCGTGCCGACCAGTAAGTCAGAGACGTTTAGCACCGCCGCCGACA
Organism: bacterium UBA6025; assembly: GCA_002429375.1. Taxonomy (GTDB): domain Bacteria; phylum Patescibacteriota; class Saccharimonadia; order Saccharimonadales; family Saccharimonadaceae; genus UBA1547. The sequence goes on from DIZP01000055.1 coordinate 14,065, forward strand.
GCCAACCACAAGTTGAAATTCATGTCACTCAAGGTGAGCGTGAGCTAGCCGCCGACAACAAATCACTCGGCCGTTTCACGCTCGACGGTATCGCGCCGGCCCCTCGTGGCGTGCCGCAAATTGAAGTCACCTTCAACATCGACGCCAACGGTATTTTGAACGTGACCGCCAAAGACAAGGGTACCGGCAAAGAGCAAAGCATCACCATTTCTGACAGCGGTAATCTTTCCAAAGAAGATATCGAAAAAGCTGCCAAGGACGCCGAGACTCATGCCGAAGACGACAAGAAAAAACGCGAAGCCATCGACGCTCGCAACAGTCTGGAAAGCGCTATTTACCAGGCCGAGAAAATGCCCGACGAATACAAGGACAAGATTAGCGATGAAGATAAAAAAGTCATTACTGATGCTATCGAAGAAGCCAAAAAACACAAGGATAGCGAAGACACCGACGAGCTGACGGCAGCTGCCAAGGTCCTTAGTGACGCCATTATGCCAATCGGTGCCAAGCTGTACGAAGCTGCCTCCAAAGAAGAAGCACCAGCTGCCGAAGGCGACGCCAAGAAAGACGACGAACCCGTTGAAGGTGAAGTCGTTGACGAGCCAAAAGCTAAAAAGTAGCTCAAGATACGTCCAAAAAATAGGGTCGTCAGGGCGGCCCTATTTTAGTATTTCAATGGGGGTAATATCTTTTCGAGCCTAACCATAAATGGTATAATAGAGGCACAATATAACCAAAAGGAGGTACCATTATGGGAATCATCAGTTGGATAATACTTGGAGGATTGGCCGGCTGGATTGCGTCAATGTTCGTCGGAACAAACAGAGAGCAGGGGATACTCGGTAATATCGTCGTGGGTGTTATCGGCGCTGTGATAGGTGGTTTTATCGTTAACCTATTCGGGGTAGACGGTATTACAGGCTTTAACCTATGGAGCTTCGCTGTTGCCCTTCTGGGTTCGGTGGTTGCACTATGGGCTTGGAAAATGTTCACCCGCAGGAACCGTCGAACGCTCGTTTAGCTAGCCTTACAAGGGATTAAACCGTAGTAGCACTCCCGTAATGGGGGTGCTCTTTTATATTACAAGTCGAGACGCCTAGACGAGATTATCATGCACTACTAGGGATTGGTCAGCTTGGCTTTGCTTGGAAACCAACTCCCCGTCGAAGGCTAGATTTGCGGGCAACTTCGTCGGTAGCTCAAGAAAGAGCGCTGCCCAAACCATGCCTGGATCGGACTTGTAGAAGGGAGCCTTATACCACGATCCATCGGTGTTGACGAGTTCGGGATAACTACCATGTCGTTCAATCAGTTCGGCAAATCGATTGTATTGCGCCTCATAGGCTGGATTCTCGTAGCGCTTCAGGAGATGCAGATAAAACGTGGCGTGCCACGTCCAAATGGTCGATCCGGTATAGTTTGGCATGATGGCTGGCCCCATGCCAAGTCGGTAATTGAAGCGTTCGGCATGTTCACCGTATTTGAGCGGGTAGGGTTTGTTGAGTTTGCATCGCTCGATGTAAGCAAACGTTTTTTCGGCCAAAACTCGATCATTAATGACGTGCAGAAAAAAAGGTATCAAGGCGCATTCCGAGCTATAGACATCGTTGGAGAGATCTGCCTTGAAAAAATCACCAGTCCAATACTCGTCAAGTAATGCCTTCTTATATATCTCTTTCGGAAAGACAAAGGCATCGAGCCCGAGTTGCTCGGCACATGTCGCCAGCCGACCGATGAGCGCGATGCTATAGGCGCTCCGGTCGTAGTTGACGGCGTCGCGCATTTCGGCATAACGGACTGGACGGAGCATGCCGGTCTTCTTATCGAGAAATTTTTTTGTGTAGTGACGAAGACGCGTTTGCAAGAACGTATGCTCGACTTTACTGAGCGGGTAGCCGCTCACTACGAGGGAGTGGAGTAACCACGGCAAGGCATCGACACTTTTCTTCGCCGGTGCATTAAAGGTGTTACCGGCTTTGTCGATACAGAGCGTAATAGTGCCAGCTCGACGGTAATTGTGCATCGCCCATCGTAGCGTGTGTTGGACTTTATCTTTGTGGCCCAATCGGACGAGGGACTCGGCGACGGTACCAAAGTCGCGCATCCAAAAGAAGTCATAGTGCCCGAGACTCGTCCGATAAAAATCACCTTCCCACAGTCGCTCGACGATCTGCTCGCATACCTGGCGAGCGTCACCCTCGAAACGTTCAATCTTGCCAAAGTAGCGGTTCGCAATTTGACGGTACTCTGCCCGCAGCATGCCAAGGATCGCGCCAGTCCGTCGAATCAGGAGTTTTATCATTGTGAAACAGTATAACGCTAAAGGCAAATGTGTACAAATAGACGCCAAGACATACCCAACAAGTCGCTAGCACTCTTG
>DIZP01000055.1:16711-17304 GCA_002429375.1 bacterium UBA6025
GGATAGCCAAAAGCGCCAACGCTACGACCAGTTCGGTCACGCCGGTGTCGGTGGCTCCAATGGCGGCGGCGCCGGTGGTAATCCGTTCGAGGGCTTTGGTGGTCAAGGTACCCACTTCGACTTTGGTGACGGTGGCCTGGGCGATATTTTTGGTCAGTTCTTTGGCGGTGGTGGACGTCAGCGTGGTCCACAGCGCGGCCGGGACGTGGAAGTCAGTCTGCAGTTGACCTTCGAGGAAGCTATCTTCGGAGTCGAAGAAAAAATCGAACTTGATATGGACGATGAATGTTCGCATTGTCACGGGACGACCGTTGAACCGGGCCATGAGCTGAAGACCTGCCCGACGTGNNCCAACAAGTCGCTAGCACTCTTGTATTAGGAGTGCTAATTTTATATCATAGATAGAGATGACCAAACGAGATTATTATGAAGTACTGGGGATTAGCAAGTCTGCCTCGGCAGACGAAATAAAGAAGGCCTACCGCAAGGCTGCGGTTAAGTACCATCCCGACAAAGAGGGCGGTGACGAGACAAAGTTTAAAGAAGCAGGCGAGGCTTACGACGTCTTAAAGGATAGCCAAAAGCGCCAACGC
>DIZP01000002.1:0-4262 GCA_002429375.1 bacterium UBA6025
AATTATTGCTGAGATAAAACCCATATTTACTCTTGTATTGTCTCACCTCGGGGGCGACTTTGCAACGTTCCCTCTTAGTTACTTCTCGGCCAGTCCGTAGGTTGCTTTGGCAACGCGTTTGAACTGAGGTTTACTCTGTAAGTTCAAGAGGATGGTCGTTTCTTTGACTTGGCGGCTTTTCAGGACGCGTTTCACGATTTCATCGCGGTGCAGTGGTGCCTTCGATTCGCGCAGTACGTCGGCGATAATATCCGAGACGGTTCCTTTGCTGAAGCCCCAGCTATCGAGGGCGTAAATGCCGCGACCAATCAGGACGAAACGTTTGTCTTTGATCAGCTCGTTATGAATTGCTTGAGTCGTGACGTCTTTTCGCTTGAAGTTGCTATCCTTGATTGAACTGGCAATCTCGGAAAAGTGGAGCGGTTTGCCGTTCTCTGCCAGGATGACATAGATTTTATCACGAATATTCTTTGGGTTGACCGTCGGCCACTTCACTAGTCCCCAACTGTCCTTGAGGTGAGCCAGCAGCTTGCTGACGCTCGCCAAGGCACGGACGTGCGAGGGATGCTCGTATGACAACTGGTCGTGAAGCTGCTCGATGGTGAGCGGCTGGCCGTGTTTCTTAATCGTCTTGACGATTTCATCAACGGCGGTACGGATTTTCTTTTCGTCACCGTAGTCACGAATTCCGACGGCGTGGAAATAACTATCGTTCTCACCGACAACGGTCAGGCTTGGAGCGAGCTCGGCAATAAAGGCGACGTGGGCGCACTCGCGCTGATCGGCTGTCTTGGCAAGTATTCGATTAGCAAGATCTTGGACGCGGGCAATCCGTCCTAATTCGGTCAAGTTACGAATAAAAACTTTTTCGAGTGTGGTGACTGATTCAATTTTACCGTCTTCGGCGGCAATCTTCAGGCGGATGAGAATTGCTTTTTCGAGTTGACGGACGCGTTCGCGGGTAATGCCAAGTAGCTCACCGATTTGTTCGAGTGTTTCGCGACGGTCATACAGACCAAAGCGACGAGTAATAATTTCACGCTCACGTTCTTGTTCAATGATTGACAAGATTTCGGTAACGCCCGTTTTTAGATCAATGATAGGTTCTTGGTTCGTCTGGTCGCTCATTGGTTTAGGAATTCCTCTCCGCCTCACCTCAGAAAATTTGTTATTGTATTTATGTATGATTATATAAGATTACATTTATAATGTCAAACGTTTTTATGTACTTAACTCATTATAGCATGAAATAGACATGTCTTGTAAAGAGTGTTCTGGGACTTTTTATATATGGCCGATGTGGTCTGGTTGAGCTCGGCTAGCTGCCAATAAGATGGCCGAAACAAGGCTATTTCTTTGGCGAAACGGGACGTTTCTTGGGACGCTTAACGGTGGTAGATCTGGCCGTTTTGCGGATAGGACGTTTTTTACCAGCTGGAGCTGCCGCGATGAGTTCTTTGGCTTGCTCGTGCGTCACCTCTTTCGGCTCAATATCCTTGGGGATCTTGGCATTCTTGACGCCGTCAGTGATGTACGGGCCGTAACGGCCGTTCAGAACCTTCAAACCATCGCCAAAATCGGTGATGTTCTTTTCGGCTTCAACTTTTAGCTTGGCGGCGTACAGCTCGAGGGCCTGTTCGAGGGTAATGGTATGGGGGTCGAGCGGTTTGATGCTAACGAAGAGTTTGTCAATCTGAATGTAGGGACCAAAGCGGCCAACGTTGGCTTTGATGGGAACTCCCTCGGTAGTCTCCCCGACTACGCGGGGTAGCGTAAAGGCTACCAGCGCTTGTTCGAGGGTGACGGTATCGATTTTGGTATGGGCCGGCATGGGAGCAAAGCGGGGTTTATCGCTGTCGTCTTCGGCCAGGCCAAGTTGTAGCATCGGTCCAAATCGTCCGAAACGAGCCAAGATAGGCTTGCCGGTCTTGGGGTCAATCCCAATCTCGCGGGCCTGGGCGACGTCGGAGCGCTTGATGCCTCCAGATTGCTCAATCAAATCATGAAATGGTGTGTAGAACTCTTGTAGCATATCGTTGCGTTCGAGCTTGCCGTCGGCAATCAGGTCAAATTCTTGTTCGACGCGGGCCGTAAAGTCATAGTCGACGATTTTTTCGAAGTGGTTTGTCAGGAAGTCACTTAGCACTTCCCCACCTGGGGTTGGGATGAGTTTGCCGCGGTCTGAGCCGGTTTTTTCTTGAACAACATCCCGACTGATAGTATTGTCAATCAGGCTTAGCACGATGACGTCGCGTGGTGTGCCTTCAGCCTCGCCTTTTTCGGCGTAGCCACGGACTTGAACGGTATTAATTATCGTGGCGTAGGTTGACGGTCGGCCGATACCTAGGTCTTCGAGTTTTTTGACCAGGCTTCCTTCACTGTAGCGGGCCGGTGGCCGGGCGAATACTTGACGGGCACTGGCGGCAATGAGTGGTAACAAATCGCCTGTCGAGACGGCCGGCAGAATGTCGGCGTCTTTTTTGCTGCCACCATAGACTTTTAAGAAGCCGTCGAAAAGTATCACTTCGCCCTTGGCCTCGAAGTGTTCGGTGCTAGTGGAGATGGTGATCATCACGACGGTTTTCTCGAGCTTGGCTGGCGACATTTGGCTCGCTAGGGTCCGGCGGCGAATCAGGTCGTAGAGTTTTTGGTCGTACTCATTACTACTACCGTGATCGTGGCTGATGTCGGTTGGGCGAATCGCCTCGTGGGCCTCTTGGGCGCTGGCTGATTTCGTCTTGAAGTTACGGATGTGGCTGTACTGTGGCCCAAACGCAGTGGTAATATAGCTGGCCGCGGCGTTTTTCGCTTCGTCACCAAGGTTAACCGAGTCGGTACGCATATAGGTAATCTTACCTTCTTGGTACAGTTTCTGGGCGGATGACATGGTGGCTTTGGCGCTGAAGCCAAGACGGCTGTTGGCTTCTTGCTGTAAAGTACTGGTCGTGAATGGTGGACCGGGATTACGAACGCTGGGGCTGGTCGTGACGTCGCTGACGCTGAAAGTGGCGCTCAGTAGGGTCTCGAGAAAAGCTTGGGCTTCCGGCTCCGTTTTGAAACGTTTGGGCAGTTCGGCCTTCATGGCCGTTCCGGCGGCTTCAAATTCAGCCACGACTTTAAAGGTAGCCGAGCCTTCGAAGGCGCTGATTTCTCGTTCGCGTTCGACCAGCAGGCGGACGGCTGGCGACTGGACGCGTCCGGCCGATTTGCCGCCAGGGACTTTTTGCCAGACGACTGGTGAGAGTTCAAAACCAACCAGGCGGTCAAGGATTTGACGGGCTTGTTGGGCTTGCACTAGACTCATATCGACGGTACGGGGGTGCTTGATGGCCTCGGTAATGGCATTTTTGGTAATTTCGTGGAAGACGATGCGCTTGGTCGCGGTCGGGTCGAGCTTGAGGACCTCACATAAGTGCCAGGCGATTGCTTCCCCTTCGCGGTCTTCATCGGTCGCCAGCCAAACGGTTTCGGCAACCTTGAGGGCTTTGCGCAGTTCGGCGACGGTTTTCTTCTTTTCACTGTCAATTTCATAGATTGTCTTGAAGCCGTCTTTGACATCGATTGGCGGCGTGCCGTCCTTGGTCTTTTTAGCGATACTGCGAATATGACCGATGCTTGATAACACCTTAAAATCACTGCCGAGATACTTCTCGATAGTTTTGGCTTTGGCTGGTGACTCGACGATGACTAGATTCTTCATATAATTGGTTGTGCTTGCTTGTCAGCTAAACACAATGCGTTATTGTACGCAAGTTGAGTTGATTTGTAAAATCGATGGACAAGTCGAAGGCCGCCCCGAAGGGCGGCCGAACTTTTGACTGTGTTCCCCTAGGCGTCGACGGTGTCGAGCGAGGCGAGAGCCGCCGTGATGTCATCGATGAACGACATGACGTGCGCCTCTTCGTCCTTGCGGAGTTTGAGCTTACCGGTAGAGGGTTCTCGCCGGAGCTGGTACGTGACGTACAGGTCAATGGACGCTTCGCAGACCTGACTGCTTAAGGGCTGGTTGTCGACAACAATCTGCTTGACGAAACTAGGAGTCTCAATCTGCTTGATTGCCACGGAGATCCGGTCTGGTTCTGCGTGGTACCTAGTCGGCACGCCAAGATAGAAGTTGGCGCCTTCGGTAAGGGTGTCACAGTAGACATTAACCCTGTAAATAATCTGTTGCATGTTGACTCCTTGGAGATATGTCAAAAGTCCTTGCGGAGCAATTGACGGGCGAAAGTAGCGGCTGGGTGAAGCACTTTCACGTCAAACTC
>DIZP01000002.1:4459-6661 GCA_002429375.1 bacterium UBA6025
GTAACTGATCACCGTCGCGAATCCCGGATTGAATCAAGCTGATGATGATTGATTCCAGCGGCGAATTGCCGAGCGGGAGCATTTGCTGGGGTTTGAGTAAGTCTGGGGCGATAATTTCCAGCACGTCCTGGGCGCAGGTAATCGGATGCGCCCCTTGCTTGATAAGTGCGTTGCAGCCGGCCGACAGCGGACTAGTGATGTTACCTGGGACGACAAACACCTCCCTGCCTTGCTCTAGAGCGTGGGTGACGGTCGATAGCGTTCCGCTCCGAATTGCGGCCTCGGTGACGATAATGGCGTCCGCCAGGCCGCTGACGATCCGGTTGCGTTCCAGGAATTGATACTGCCTGGCTAAGGTGCCGGGTTCATATTCGCTGAGAATCGCTCCCCCTCTCTTAATAATGTCATCGGCCAGGCTTTTGTGGGTGGCCGGATAAATGGTATCGACTCCGTTGGCCAGGACAGCGAGCGTGGTACCGCCGGCCTCAAGCGCTGCTTCGGTGGGCAATGCCGTCGACGCCCAGTGCCAGGCCGCTGATAATGACGATACCGCGTGCCGCCAAGTCGTGGCTCAGCTGATAGGTCACCTCTCGTCCATAGGCGGTGGGTTTTCGCGAGCCAACGATGGCCACCGATGGCCGGCGCTCGTCGGGCAGGCTACCGATAAAGTATAATCTTTTAGGCGGATTGGCAATAGTACCAATAATCTGTAGGTACTTATGCTTCAGAGGTGATATGCTATTGATTTTCATATATTTTATGTCCGTAAGTATTGACAGTATGTCAAACACGTGCTAATATGAGACACGATTGGTTGCATTGCGAGATTAACCAAAAGCACCTTATACCCCCTATTCTAACCTATGTTAGAGTACATGCAATGTGTTATTTAGTAACTACCCTCCACTCGATAACGTTAAAAACATTGCATGCATACTAACCCCTTTAACCAGCGAACATCTGCGATTTAATCGAGACCGTTACGCTTGCCCCCGGGTGGGTTAAAGGGTAAAATAGCGCCAGGTGAAGCCCACCCTTACCTGGCGCTTTTTTATTTGGAAATTATTTATGTAATTGCAAGTGTCTTGTGGCTGGTCGCCTCAAGTGATTCTTGGCAAAATTGTTCGATTCGCTCGATGACGTGAGGAAGAATGGTCGTATCGAGTTGTTCGGCTTCTTCTTTGTTGAAGCGAGACAGGACAAATTCGGCGTCGTCCATGCGGTCGCGGAGTTCGTTCCAAATACCGATACGGAGGCGGTGATAGTCTGGCCCGAGGTGGCTGTTGAGTGATTTAATGCCGTTATTGCCCGCATCACTCCCCTGCTTGCGGGTTCGGACGGTGCCAAAAGGCAACGCCAGGTCATCGTGGATAACCAATAGATCGTTTGAGGGGTCAAGGTTATAAAAATCGACCAGTGTGCGGGCGCTCAGACCAGTCTCGTTATAGTAAGTGGTCGGTTTGACGAGGAGGACCTTCTGGCCTGCGATAATGGTTTCGGCCACGAGGGCCTTAAATTTCGTTTTTTCTGACCAGGTACTGTCATGCTGGCAGGCAAATTGGTCGAGGCTGGCAAAACCGACGTTATGTCGTGTCCGGTCATATTTGCTCTCAGGGTTGCCCTGTCCAAGGATTAATTTCATATGTTTGATTATAACAGACGAAAAAACACAAAAATAAACTAATTACTTGGTTTCGGGATCGATTGTCTCTTTGGCAAGCTTCTCTTTATCAGCCTGCTCTTTTTCGCGATTGGCTTTGATCTGTTTTTCGTCGCGGAAGCTGAACCGAATCGGCGTCCCGGCGAAATTGAACGTTTCGCGCAGGTGGCGCTCGAGGTAGCGTTTGTAGCTCCAATGGATATACTTCAGGTTGCTGCCGTAAATCACGAACCAGGGGGGTGAAACGTCAGTCTGGACGATATAACGAAGCTTTGGATGCGTATTCTTGAGGCCGGCTGGTGGATGGCGTTGAATAAGTTTTTGGAGCAAATCGTTGAGATGACGAGTTTTAATTTCTTGTTTGCGACGGGCATCGATGTCGAGTGCCAGGTCGAACAGTTTGGTGACATTTTGGCCGGTGACGCTGCTGGTGAAAATAAGCGGTGCCCACGGGGTAAATTTGAAAGTTCGAGCAATCGTTGGCGCCAAGGCATCACGGGTGTAGGCGTCTTTGTCTTCGACACTATCCCATTTGGTAATCA
>DIZP01000052.1:0-3558 GCA_002429375.1 bacterium UBA6025
CTGCCAGGATACTCATGTCGCCTGGTTGAGCCGCCAAACGTTGGGCCGCCTCTTTCTGCACGAGAAGAACGGCCGTTCGAGGTTTATTGTCGGCGGTCATCAATAACTTAATAATTTTACTCGTAATATAATATGGAACATTCGCCACCACACGATAGCCGACCGGCAGGCTCGAGAGGTCAAACGACAGAATGTCGCTCGTTATGACTTCGAGATTTTTACCGGGAAACTGGGCTGGTAATTTGCGGGCCAGTTCGCTGTCAAACTCAACTGCCACGACCTTTTTGCTGCGCCGCAACAGTTCGCTGGTCAACGTGCCGAGGCCGGGGCCAATCTCGAGAACGGTATCATCTGGCGACAACTCCGCACAATCGGCAATGTGCGCCAGGACTTCACGATCTTTGAGCCAATGCTGGCCCAGCGATTTGTTCGGTCCAGCCACTAATACCAGCCGTTGGCGTAGGAGTGGTTTAACGCAGCCGCCCAACTACCATAACGGCTAAGGACGTATTGGTTCATCCACAAGGTCTGGCAAGCTCCATCACCCATTGGGCATCCGGTCTTGCCGCATGGCAAGGCTTGGCCAACGCCACAGGCTCCACTTGATGCATTAACCGAGTATGGGTTACAGCCACTTTCTCGTCGAATTAACTCGCTCGCACTCCCCGCATCTGAAATACCAGCGGCGCTGATCCACTCTGAGCATGTGCCACCAAATGTTTTTAATTTTGCACCAATAATTTCAACTTGCTTTTTCGGTTCTTTGGTCGTAAGGCTGGCGATTTCAGTTCGGCCGACTTCTTGTCCGTCTTGAATGACGACTTCATACGTGACGTTACGAGTTCCCTTTTCGCCGGCTGTCTTGACTGCGCGGTAGCCTATCTCCTGGTCACCGTCCTGTACTTTTTCAACTGGAAAATCGACGCTCTCTTCAGCCGTAATCGTTTGTTTGCCCTCTCGCCACACCCGAACGGTCAGGCCTTCGGTAACTTTGGTTGATTGATCAAGCGACACTCTATCATCTTTGGCAAGCTTAATACCTTTTTCCTTCAGCATGTCCCCGATGGTCGCGCCTTGGGTTCGTGCAGCGGTTGTCGCGCCGTAAAGAGTCAATGTAAACGGTGTGGCCCGATTAATCGTCAGTTGCAAGCCCGCGCCATCGGAGACGATATTGTCGGTGCGGGTAAGTGTGGTCGTGTCTTCGTCGTACAGAGTGATGCCAGCGCTAGCAGCGATTTGACTCGCCGTTTGGAAGGGTGTAATGATCTTTTGTTTGGTCGTTCCGTCAACGACAATGACCGGACGGGCCCGATAGATATTAACTTGATACTCACTGGCAATCAGTTCCTCTGATGCAGCTGGCTCGATGCTATCGCTTTTATCGACGACGACGCCAGCCTCTTTGAGTGCATCTCCGACAGTACTGGCGCGAGTCGAAATAACGGTTTGTTTACCGCGGTCGTGAATGGTCACCAAATGTCCCCCTTGGGGTTGGGTGTTACTGGTGGCACCCGCGTGGCTGGTGATAGCAAAAATAGTCAATGAAACAAGCACAAAAAAAATGGCGACAATTGAGCCTTGTGGCATAGTTGATCTACGGATAAGACTCTTCATAAAATAGGGTGACACACCTCAAGTGCGTTCCTACTAGTATAGCAAGAAAAGCTAAATAAGCCACATGCATAACCGCTATATTTTTTCGAGACGGGCGTATTCGGTGTTAAGTTTTTTGGTCTGACCGTTATCAAAACTGATTGTCAACGCCAGGCCGTCGACGTCAGTCACTTCGCCGTTGCCAAACGCAGCAGAACGGACGACATCCCCCACCGAGAATGGCTCGTCGCTGTAAAAATCCTGCTCGGTAACGACGTGCGGTTCGGCTGGAACGGCCGCGACTTGATCGCCCATATCGGTAATGAACCTGGAAACTGGGTTATAGCCACGTTGCCCGAACTGTAAACGACTTTGTGCATAAGAGAGATGAAGCTCTTCACGGGCCCGTGTCATGCCAACGTAGGCCAAACGGCGCTCTTCCTCAAGCTCAGCCTGCCCCGCTTCGTACACTCTGGCATGAGGAATAAGTCCCTCTTCCATGCCAACCATAAAGACGACCGGAAATTCCAGTCCTTTAGCGGCGTGCAGCGTCATAAGCGTCACTTTGGCGCCATCGCTGCTGGTGTCGGCGCTCGACATGAGAGCAACTTCTTCCAAAAAATCAGGCAGGCTGGCAAAACTCTGCGCATCCGACAGCAAGGCGCCGATGTTGGCGTCTCTCTCTTCGGCTTGCGGGGTGCCGTCGAGAATGTATTCTCGATAGCCGGTCACAGTGAGCAGTTTTTCGATCACTTCGCTCGGGCTGGCTGTCTCCAGTAGCAACTGCGTGATACGTAACTTCTCACCCAACGTCACCAACGCCTGCTTGGCGCGCGCCGTGACAGTACTGGTTTGCTCGACGTTCATTAAGGCTGACAAGATGTCCATGCCACTGGCCGCTTGCCACATCATAAACCGTTCCAGACTAGTCGCGCCGATGCCACGAGTTGGCACATTGACGATACGACTAAAACTCATCCGGTCATTCGGTTGATAAACGAGGCGTAAATAGGCAATAATGTCTTTGATTTCCTTACGATCATAAAACCGGACGCCACCCACGATCTGGTACGGCACGCGCAGTCGCAAGAAGGCTCGCTCGAGAGTGTAGCTTTGGGCATTGGTTCGATACAGCACGGCGAAATCACCAAACCCACGAGCGCCCATGGTGACGTGAGTCGAAATGCGTTCAGCCACCAGTTGGGCTTCCTCGGCTTCGTCGTAAACGCCGTGAACCAGCACGGGCGCACCCGGTCCTGCGGCTGTCCAGAGTTTTTTCTCGGTCCTTTGGACGTTTTTGGTGATGACATTACTGGCGGCATCGAGAATATTACCGGTACTGCGGTAGTTTTGCTCGAGCTTTATGACCTTGGCACCTTTGAAATCTCTTTCGAAATTGAGAATGTTGGTAAAGTCGGCTCCACGCCAACTATAAATTGACTGCCAGTCATCACCCACCACGCAAATATTGCGGGTGTCGTTGACCAGAAATTTCACGATGGCATATTGAGCGGCGTTCGTATCTTGGTACTCATCAATCAGAATATGTTTGAAGGAGGTTTGCCATTTGGTACGAACCACCGGCACGTCGCGAAACAAGCGCACGACTTCGAGCAATAGATCGTCAAAGTCCAACGCGCCGGCAGTACGACGCAACTCTTCGTAGCGCTGATAAATCTTGGCAACATTTTTTTGGTAAGGAAACTGCGCCGCGGCGGCAAACGCGGCCGGGTCAACCATTTCGTTTTTGGCACTCGATATGGCGCCGCTGACCGACTGGGCTTTGATTTCTTTGTCACTAATCGACAGCTGCTTCATGGCCTGTTTAACCAGACCGCGTCGGTCATCCTCATCATAAATAACAAAGTTACGGGCAATGCCTATCGCCTCGCCCTCGATGCGTAGCATCCGGACGCAAATGCCATGGAACGTGCCCATCCAGGGCATGAATCCGCGACTACCGCT
>DIZP01000052.1:3804-4552 GCA_002429375.1 bacterium UBA6025
GTAAAGGTCACCGCTAAAATCTCATTCGGCCAAATCGACTCATGCGCAATTAGATACGCAATCCGGTGCGTCAGCGTTTTCGTCTTGCCACTACCAGCCCCAGCCAAAATAAGCAGAGGCCCGGACGTTGTTTGCACTGCTTCAGCTTGAGCAGCATTTAAACCATTAAGTAAATCCATTACTTCTAGTATAGTCCAAAAGACTACTACTTAGGAAGGACGAAGAAATAAACAGCTGCACCTGCGCCGGCACCGCCAATAAGGAGTAGTGCCACCCATAGCAGCATGAGCCAGCCGGATTTTTTCTTGACTGGGTGAGCCAGTGGTTTCTGATACGCTTCCGTATCGAAAATAGCCCCAGTTGGCTGATCGCCTGTACTTGGCTGTTCGGTATATTGTTGCGTAATAGAGGTTGGGCCGGCGGGTACTTCAACTTGAGGTTTCTGTGGAGTGATAGGTTCATCTTTTTTCGGCTCAGCGGCAGTCTCAACGCCAGATTCAATCAACAAGAGGTCATCTTGTAACTCTGCGGGTAACGGCGTATCTGTCTCGATCGGTGGCTCATCTTGCGTTTCACCGTTGTCATCTAGGGGAGGAGTCGCTGGCTCAATTGGCAACGGAGGCAGCTCGTTCTGCTCTACGCCAACTTGCGACACCGTTGCTTGGGTTGAAAATGCCCCTAATGGTCGTTTCTCAACTTTGGCATCCATCAGAAACGGCGATTCAAGCGGGGCTTGAGCGTCTTGATC
>DIZP01000052.1:4751-5883 GCA_002429375.1 bacterium UBA6025
GTCCACGCCTGCTGGCTCTGATACTGTTTTCGGAGCTTCGTCTGACGACGCGCTAGTGAAATCAATTGGATCAGGCCAGTCGCCCGCCGCTTGGCTTGGCGCTTCGACAGTGACGGATGGAACATCGGTTGGTGACCATGGGGTATTTTGTTGAGGCCGAGAGGGCACGTCAAAAGGTGCGCTCGAAGCAGAAGGCGCAATCACCGCTCCTTCGCGTGAAACGGGTCGCGGAGGCACAGGCGCCGTGCGCATGTCAGAAGAAGGATGGACAACGTCCATAAACCGTCCCGAACTTCGTCGCGCGGCCAGTGGTTGCGAAGCGGGCGGTGTTGGCACGACGGTGTCATCGGCGGGAGCCGCCGCGGGCTGGTCGCTGGCTGACATATTGCTACCGGGAAGAAGTGAGTTCACCGCTCGGTCTAGTTCGTCAAAATCAAGATCTTTCATATACCACCTTCTGTATTTTTGGCTAACGACGAGCCTTTATGTGCTTTTTTAATAATCTCGTTAAATGCATGAGCATCGAGACTTGCCCCGCCAACGAGCAGACCGTCAATACCTTCAATCGCAAGATAGGCCGCGGCATCATCAGCCCTCACGCTTGCACCATATAAAACACGAATATTATTTGCCGCCACCGGACCATATAGATGCTTAATTTGATTGCGAATAATCGCTACAACCTTTTTGACATCACTAGGCAGGGCATTATGGCCATTACCATCACCACTGCTGATTGCCCAGACTGGCTCATAGGCGATGACAATTTGTTCCAGCTCTTCACTCGTAACGTTCGCAAGGCCGCCAATTAGCTGATCGTGAATAACGTCGAGCGTCTCTCCGTCAGCCCGTTCACTGGCTGTTTCACCAACGCATAGAATCGGACAAATCTGGTTACGGATGGCGGCTTGAACTTTAGCGCGAATATCCTTATCTGACTCATGAAAAATATGACGGCGTTCTGAATGGCCAACCAGGGCATATTGGACGATGCCACGCAGCTGCGAAGCCGAAATCTCACCTGTATACGCACCGTGATCACGCCAGTAAAAATTTTGAGCAGCTAATTTAAATTGTCGATAATTCACCTGAAGGCTCAGAGATTGTAACGTCAAAGCCGTTGGTGCCAGGA
>DIZP01000052.1:5998-8009 GCA_002429375.1 bacterium UBA6025
GAGGTTCATTTTCCAGTTGCCGACGATGAGTGTCTTATCTCTTGCCATTTTTTATATATTGCTTATGGTTATTACTGTTAGTGTACTCTATTTGACGAGGGCCGTCTAGCAAACTTTCGACCCCCGGTAATTTGTCGCCCGCCATCAGTTCCAAGCTGGCCCCACCGCCCGTCGAAACGTGGGTAAAACTCCGCCCGCCCTTGCTGTCCCATTTCAAGACAAAGTCAGCCGTATCGCCACCGCCAATAATAGATACTGTGTCAGGCTGAATTGCCAACACCAATGCCAGTCGCGCGGAACTATGGGCAAAAGCCGGAATTTCGCTGTAGCCAAGCGGCCCGTTCCATATGACAGAGCGGGCTTTGCCAACTTCTGTGGCAACGCGTTCGATCGATGCGTCGCCAATGTCAAGCGCGATGTCGGCAGATTTGAGGTTATCGGCCATGACGACTCGTCGCTGGCTATCAAAACTCACAGAAGGGGCGACGGCG
This sequence comes from bacterium UBA6025, assembly GCA_002429375.1. Classification (GTDB taxonomy): domain Bacteria; phylum Patescibacteriota; class Saccharimonadia; order Saccharimonadales; family Saccharimonadaceae; genus UBA1547. Next base: position 6,490 of record DIZP01000052.1, read on the forward strand.
AGGTCAACCGGTAGAATAATGAAGTCATCAACTTTGTCGCCCACCTTGTCGCGGGCGGCGGCATAGATAGCGTCGAGAACAGCTCGTTGTCCTTCCTCGACTTTACTGGCACCAACTGATAGCCCTTTGTACGCCAGGAAAGTGTTGGCCATCGCCCCGCCAATAATGATTTTGTCGGCCACCTTCACAAAGCGCTGAATAACCGCGATTTTATCACTAACCTTAGCGCCGCCCATCACCGCAATCAGAGGCCGTTTTGGCGACTCCATAGCTTCGGTGATTATCGTGTACTCACGTTCCAGTAAAAACCCGGCCACGCTAGGTATACACAGTGTAATAGCATGGGTGCTAGCGTGTGCGCGGTGGACAACCCCAAACCCATCCTGGACAAAATAGCGGGCAGCGGTTGCTTTAGCAATTTTTTTGGCAAACGCATGGCTATCCGCTTCTTCCTCGACATAATAACGGAGGTTTTGTAGAACCGTAATACTGACTTTTGGGGCCCGCTTAATTGCCTGGTATACCCTGTCGCCGATCGTGTCGTCGACGAAGCGGACGTCGCGCTTGAGTAGCTGCGCCAAGCGAAGAGCCATCGGTTCGAGGCTAAGGGCGGGATCACGGCCCTCAGGGCGACCAAGGTGGCTAATAATAACAATTTTACAGCCACGGTCGAGTAAATATTGTAGCGTCGGCAGGCTGGCCCGAATACGAAAATCATCACTAATGGTACCGTCGGCCGCCAAAGGCACGTTATAGTCGGCTCGGACTAACACCGTTTGGTGGTCAAGCGGCACGTCACGAATTGTTAGTTTAAAAAAGCTCATCCCCACCCCTTCTTATCTGCTAGTATTTTATCACGACAGCAATCAAAATGAACGATTTACTCTAAGATGCGAACTTTAATGGTGTCGGTTGTGCCGATAATACCAGGTTGTTGACCGCTGACGATGATGACGGGGACTAAGCCATCGCCAAAGTAACCTTGGGCCTTTAGTTCTGAGGCCAGCTCAAAACCCGCTTCGGCCGAATCAGGCCGCACGTAACTTCGATTTGCGTACCCAAGGGCTAGCTGCTGGGCGGCCCGAGGTTCGCTCGTCACACTGATGATTGGTAAATTTGGGCGGAATGACGCAATATTTGCTGCCGTGGCACCGGATTTTGTCTCGGCAATAATCGCTGGCACCTTCAGCTGCCCAGCCAAAGAGACCGCTGCCGCACTAATCGCATCGCGCTGTTTTTTAAGACTCACCACCCTGTCCTGAATCGGCGAAACCGGAGCGTTGTCCTGCGTGTACAAAATCACCTTTTTCATGGCAGCAACCGTTTCCAGCGGATAGCGCCCATTGGCAGTTTCATCGCTCAACATCACGGTATCAGCACCCTGGATGACGGCACTTGCAACGTCGCTCACTTCGGCACGAGTCGGCTCCGGAGCGTCAACCATACTGGCCATCATCTGAGTTGCCACGATACTAAGCTTGCCGTACTTTCGGCACAAGGCGATAATCCGACGTTGAACG
>DIZP01000052.1:8261-10744 GCA_002429375.1 bacterium UBA6025
ATTTCCTCGAGCATGTCGTCTTTGATGGCGGCTTTGGTCTCGATTTTGCTAATAATATGAGCCTTCGAACCACCGGCCACCAATATCTGGCGCAAGTTATTAATATCCTCGGCACTCTGGATAAAGCTAATCGCCACGTAATCAATATCTTTTGTCAGGCCGTATTCGATATCACGGAGGTCTTTGGGCGTTAAAATGTCACCGCCGAAGTCGGTATCGGGCAGATTGATACCCTTACGACTCATTAATATTCCGTCGTTTTCAACGCGAAGTTTAATGGCTGTGTCGGAGATGATTTCTAAAACGGTAGTCCGTACTTTGCCATCAAAGATATAGATTGGCTCACCTAACTTTACTTTTTCAGCCAAATTATACTGCACCGGAAAAGTAAGACCGTTGTGTTTAGCCCCGTAGTCGAGGATTATCTCGTCACCAGCCTTAACGCTCGTGTTCTCGTTGAGCATCCCGAGACGGATTTTTGGCCCTTGCAAGTCCTGTAAAATAGCGACCGGCTTCCCGATTTTTTGACTGGCTTCGCGAATCCACCTGATTTGGTCGTCACGCTCCGAATAGTCACCGTGACTAAAATTCAAACGGAAACCATTCACACCGGTATGGATTAACTGTTCGATTGTTTCAGGATTACTGGTTGGCGGGCCAAGCGTCGCCAAGATTTTAGTTCGTTTGAAAATTATACTCATATTGGTTCATTATACCACTGTTTATCTGTTGTGACTTCGTCAATTCCTATTGCAAGGTGTCACCTTGCAATAGGAAACGGTTCCGCATACACTACAGATATGCCAAAGCGAAATAGCGTCAAAGTATACGGAACCGATCACTATTACCATCTGTATAATCGTGGCGGGAACCGACAAAACATTTTTCGAGAGCCAGAAGATTATTTCTATCTGCTGAGTCTTTTCAAGCGCCACTTGTCCGATGACGCCGTAACCGATGCTTCCGGACGGCCATTTGTGAAATTCGATACCGAGGTCGAGCTGGTGGCATTTTGCCTGATGCCGAACCATTTTCACCTGTTATGCTACCTTAAAGAGCCACAGGGTATTATCCACCTGATGCGAAGTGTCATGACAGCCTACACGATGTATTTCAATAAGAAGTATGAACGGACCGGTAAATTATATGAAGGCACCTTCCTGGCCGCACGGATAGATACCACCACCTACCTCTGGCACGTCAGTCGCTATATCCACCTCAATCCGCTTGACATCAATCAAGACTTTCAATCCTATCCGTACTCGAGCCTCGTCTACTTCACGGGCGACAAACACGCCAGTTGGCTTCACGAGGAGAGGCTCATCGAAACGCCCCGTGACAGGGACGAGTATCTTGAATTCGCCGCTGACTATAAGACCATGTACCAAGATCTGAAGTACCTCAAGAATATACTGGCCGCCACTTCATAGCTTGGGCTCAGTTCCAACACAACCGATATATTGGTCTGTCCGGCAACCCATTGCAAGGTGACACCTTGCAATGGAAATCACTACCAAAGAAAATATCCCATCTGTTACGATGGGATATTTTCTTTGGTGATCTCACCGGGAATTGAACCCGGATTGCCAGGATGAAAACCTGGTGTCCTAACCGTTAGACGATGAGACCGTATCATTTAATCCTGCTGATTGTATCAAAAAAAGCCCTCTTTGGATAGAGGGGGTGAGTGCAAAAGTTCTGTCGCTCGACAGAGAGTGTTGTTGGTAGGAGGGTTTCCGTAATATGGATTCCCATCTACACTTTCGACACTCTCTGTCGAGGCTATGACTGTATGCCAGCGGGACTACCCCACCGCTAACAGGTGTTTCTCACCGCCACTGCTGAAAACCGGCAGGACTGAGCGATGACTCTGCATGATGGTCATCCTCCGGTCGCACAGAAGGGCTTCCAGCGCACCGCGGACAAATCCAACTTGGCCGTGACCGAACTTCGCGAAAAGGCGGTTTGCCAAGTCGCAATCCCTGTTGTGTATGTCGGCCAAAACCAAATCAGCTACGGTGAGGATCGTTTCTCTGGTTCCACCAGTTGACCGCTTCATCGTCGAGTCGATCTGATCCCAGCTGTAAACGTTCTCGATGAAATTCCGGACTGCGTCTGGCAGTCCTTCTTTCCGGCTGGATACCGGATTTTTGCTCATCTTGGTCATCTTTCCCCTTGATTTTCCTCGCGTGTTATTGCCAAAGGTCGGACCCTTGACCACACTTAATTAAAAAATATACTTGACTTGACAGGGATTGTCAATCGTTGGTTTGTATAGCGTTTGTATTTTAAGTACTAACGCTATATGTAGCGTTACACATACATATTGCTTGTGTTTTACTTGTTTGATTGTATAAAGCATTGACATTATGGCACTTTTGTGATAAATTCATAACATCAGTTGTCCAAGGTGTGAGGACCCAGGATGGCGGAGGATCGTTAACAAGTCAGATCATTACAGTGCATGTCTGTGAGATCTTGAC
>DIZP01000052.1:10981-15953 GCA_002429375.1 bacterium UBA6025
GAGCTTTACGGCTCTTTTATCACAAGACACGCTAAAGTATAGCTACATAGTTTTGCTCTCTTGTATACAGGAGCAGTTCGCCGGCCCGTCTAGTCCCTAGACTGGTTAGCGAACTGCTCCCGACGGGCAGTTTGGGGGGATTTCCCCGATCATTTTTGGTCGGGCATCCGCCCAACCTACCGTTACAAGGAGAGACGACATGACCACAACAGCAACAAAGTCAACCCGCAAGACTGTGACCGCAGCTGAGTTCGACGACGTGAAGCACCGCCTGGCGGAGCTGCGCGCGTTGATCGCAGAGCTGCAGCGCAAGTCCCGCGGGACCACCGAAGCCAACGCTCGTGTCGCTGGACTCGAGGCCCAAGTGGAAGCAATCACTAATCAGCTCAAGCTGAACGGCGAGCGCTTCAACGCAAGCAACGACCCACTCGTCAAGGAGGCTGTCTCGGATGAGATTGCCCGCCTCAACAAGAGGATCGAGGAGTTCAGTACCGACATCAACATGCAACTCGAGCAGCTGCGCACGGATGTCGAACAACACACCGGACTCCTCGCGGAGCACGGCGCGGCACTCGGCGAACAAGGCACTCGACTCGGCATGGTCGAGGAGGGACAGTCGTCCCTTCACGAACGTGTTGAGACGATTTCAGCTATGGGGTCCGTGAGGATTCCATGGTGGCAGGTCGCCATCGCAGCTGCCGTCGGCGTCATCGCCTTCAGCGGCTGGAAGAGCCACATGTTCTCGGACAGCTTCGTGCTGGCCAACAAGCAGGTGGTGACGGTGCCCTACGCCGTGGCGAACTCCTGGTGGACAGCGTTGTTCATCGGGATTGCCGCTGCTGCTCTCGCCTTGGGACTCCTACTCGTCTTCACGGGCGGCAGGAAAGCCAAGACGGAGACCACGACAACCAGGCGCGACGAGGTCACCACGACCCCGCCGCTTCGGGTTGTCAACAAGACCACCACCGTGCCCGCCGACATGGCGGACACCAAGGTCGAACCGGCTGTCAAGGTCGACAACAACTCCTGAAGGGAGTAGACAATGAACGCAATCACCAACCGCCGCCGAGCAGGATGGAACCTGGTCGGCGGTGCATTGCTCGCCATTGTGGTTGCAGCTGCAGTCTTGTTCCCAGGGCTCACACCCTGGGCAACTCCCGCAGGTGCAACACCACCCCCCGCCGCCGCTCAGGCGCAGGCGTGTGGTGTCCACTACTACGCCCTCGATGCACCAAAGGAATCGAAGAACGCCTTCGGGCCTTCGGTTCCGGCGCGCGCCGAGGCAACCATCAAGACTCAGCTCCATGAGCGCAGGCTCTGTGGAACTGACAAGTTGGGAGACCCGGCACTGACCGCCGCGCATTACGCGGGGTGGTCGGCAACCGGACTTACCACCCGAAAGGTCAGTTTCGCTGGCATCGACGCGTTTGCGTCGAAGCTCGTGGCTGACCAGCCGATGTGGCAATCGGTTGTCACCGAGATGGAATCCCTGGAGAGCGCCTCGGCGTTCTCCTTGGTATCCGTCCCGGCTGGCAGTCGGTCGTTGTACATGGTCCCGACCAGTGGCGCCAAGGGGGTTTCGACCCGCCAAGGCTTCACGGTCGGAAACGGAACCGCTGTCGTGTTCACGCACGGCAGCGCCGTGGTCAAGCTTCGGCTCGACTGCGGATTCCAAAACGTTCGGGCTTCGTTCCCGGGCGTGCCGTCGGTTCCTCCGGGCAGCCCCGAGCTGCCCAAGAAACCGGTCATCCATAAGGTGATCATCCACAAGGTGATCATACCCGTGAAGGTATGCCCTCCAAGCATGCCTCACGGCACATTCCCTGTCTGCAAGGACAGTCCGAGCAACGATCCAGCTGCTCGGGGGAATGCCCCCGTTGGTGGTGGAACAAACCTGGACCCCGGTCCTGGTGCGTTCATTCCGTCGACCTCGATGGTACGGCCCCCGGCCGCACCGCGAGTCAACCCTGCACCACCCGTGGTGCAGGCACCGCCGGTCGGATCAACCCCTGACCCGGCACCAGCACCTGCACCCGAGCCTCTGGCTCCCGTGCCTGCAGATCCGGCGACTGGCACCTCGTGTGCCCCCGGAATTCCTGTGTGCTGAGACTCTGAGTGGGTGCGCGGCCTTAAAACTGCGCACCCACTCGGACAGCTATATTTTAGCACCATCACCGAGGAATCCTCTCTGCCTGAACGCCTCGCGTTCGCATGAGTCGATTCCTCGTGAGTCACTTTGACTCGACATGCACATTGTAATGATCTGATTTGTTCCTTTAACAAATAGGCAAAAACTATACCAAATGTTATTTATTTTATTAATATTTGATTCTCTCTGCGAGACGAATCAAGAAAAGGAGAATATTATGAGCACACTAATGTCACTCATACGACGCGCCCCTAAGCGCACCAGCGCGGTACTCGCAATAGTTGCGGCCGTCGCCATCGTTCCAGCGGCCCTCTTTGCATGGGGACCAGTTCGCCCGACCTACACGATCGAGCACCCAGCTGATCACATCACGTTTAACTCGATTACCAACAACCCAAATATTGGCGACGAGCGTAACTTCGTGGGTATCCGTGAAAGCGGTACAACCAACCAATGGTCAGATAATATGACCGTCGAAAATGGCAAAGCCTACACAGTACGTATGTATGTCCACAATAACGCTGCCTCAAGTCTTAATCTTGTGGCCGAAAACGTTACCGCCAAGTTTAATTTGCCAACTACAACTGGCAAATCTATCCGAGTTGACGGCTTCTTGAGCGCCAGCAATGCGACGCCAACCGAAGTTTACGACGACGCAACCTTCACAAATGCCGCCGATTTTAACTTGGCGTACACAAGCGGAAGCCTAAAATTCGAGAACAACTCGTTTGGCGCAGCTGGTGTTGCTCTTCCTGAGAGTATCTTCACCAGTGCCGGTGCACGACTTGGCTTCGACAAACTTGACGGCCGCATCCCTGGTTGTTTCCAGTTCGCTGGATACGTTACTTTCCAGGTAAAGCCTCAATTTGCTGGAACCTCTAAATTCACCATGAGTAAAATGGTGAGTAAGCATGGCGACAACAAGTGGGTAAAAAGTTACGCCGCGATGCCAAATGAAGTTGTTGACTACCTTGTTCAATACAAGAACGTTGGCAACGTCCAACAAGACAACGTTACCTTCCGTGATACCCTTCCAATGGGTGAAACCTACGTCAACGGATCAACTACCTTCGGTAACTCAAAGACCCCAGCAGGCACCAAAGCTAGCGATAATATCGCCAATGGAACAGGCATCAATGTCGGTTCATACGCAGCTGGTGCAAATGCCTGGGCCATCTTTAGCGCGAAAGTTTCAGCTAACGATCAGCTCCCTACCTGTGGTGCCAACACGCTTGTTAATACAGCGAAAGTCACGACCGGCGGTGGTTCAATCGAAGACACTGCGAACGTCACTGTGCCAAAAGTATGTCAGCCACCAGTAACTCCTGTGACTCCCGTTACTCCGGTTACTCCAGCTGAACTTCCAAAAACAGGTGCGAGTGAAAACATCGCCGCCCTATTCGGTCTTGGTTCATTGATTGCCAGCATCGGTTACTACCTTGCTAGCCGTCGCGTAAGCCTCAACCAATAGTCCGAGTCTGACCGCTCTTGCCTACTGAAGCGATTCAGACAAAATTACCCCCGCTATCCACGCGGGGGTAATTTTTGTTATACTGGCATAACTATGACAAAGCAAAAAAAGAAGCGCAACAAAGTCTACAAGGGCATCGACGCCGCCCTCACCCACCCAATCGTCACCCGTATTTCGGCCGCCAACAGAAACAAGGCCAGTCAATGGTGGTTCGACCGCAAGAGCTTTCTGCGACCTATTCTTATTACCAGCCTGGTAGTGATTGTCGTCGCCTGGCTACTGTTCGAGCTGGTCCGCGTGGTGAGCGGAGCGTAACTTCTCGAGCGGCAGACGAAAACCAAAGGTACTACCCTGCCCCACGGCCGATGCAAAAATGACCTTACCGCCATGGGCATCGACCACCTTTTTGGCCAAATAAAGTCCGACGCCAGTGCCATCTGGACGTTGCTTACGCGCATTGCTCGCCCGATAAAACTTGCTAAATAGTTGCGATTGCTCGGCCAAAGGTACACCAATGCCAGCGTCTTTGACGGTAAAAACTACCTCATTATCATCGCTCGTCAGCTTGACGTGGATATTAGTGTGTTCGGGCGAATAATACAAGGCGTTGTCGGTAAAATTCATAATGACCTGCCGGATTTTGCCTTCATCGAGGTCAAGCAGCGGAAAGCCTGCAGGGGGCTTGTATGAAAACGTTAGATTTCGCGACGCTGCGGTCGTGGCCAGGCTATCGAGTTCTTGTTCAATCACCTTAGCAAGTTGAGTCGGTCGTTTGTCGATTAAGAATTTACCAGTCTGGAGTCGCGAAACATTGAGAAAATCATTAATCAGATGCACCATGCGTTCGCTACTGGTGAAGGCCTCGTCCAATAAATGTTTCTGAGCATCGGTTATTTTACCGGCATCACCTTCGATCACCATACTGATATAACCTTTGACGCTAGTGAGAGGCGTTCGCAGCTGGTGACTGGCCATGCCGACAAACTCGTCCTTGGCTTTATCGAGGCGTTGCAGTTGAGTATTGCTGGCGCGGAGCTCTTTCGTAGCGCTGTCGATTCGCTGCTGTAAGGTCGCATTTAACTCTTTGATTTCTTGTACAGCAAGCGCATTATTAATAGCAATAATAAGCTCGTCAGCTATCGTTCTGAGTACGTTAGTGTCCCGGTTCTTATACTCACCACTTCGATGGTCTCCCAGAAATAGATACCCAATTACCAACGAGTCTTGAACTAGTGGTAATACGATAGCGATCCTATGACTCGTCAATAGTCGACGTAGTGGCAATTCAATTCGTTCCTGTGAATTAGCTATAATCGGCCGCATGCCATACCGATCAACATGCTCGTCAAGTG
>DIZP01000052.1:16186-17648 GCA_002429375.1 bacterium UBA6025
CCAATTTCGAGCGCAACCCTTTCAAGCAAGACTCGTAAATCTGAGGTGTGCGTCAATTGGCTATTGAGACGTGCAAAAAAGCTATCGGTATCATAACTGTCTCTATAGAATACCTTTCGCGTCAGCCGATCAAAGAAGTGCTTTATTGGTTGAAATAGAAAGACCAATACTAATGCAAGAGTAATATTTATACCCTGCTGGTCGGCGTTATACGATACATTCAGCAACACTCGCGACAACCACGATGCCAACAGAATATAAATGCCGGCGAGTGTGCTGAAGGACAAGATATACGCGAGTGTTCTGACGCTCGCCAGTCGTATGTCGAACATACCGTGACGAACAATTCCATACGTCACCGAGGCAACAAATAGCGATGCAGTGGCCGGACCTACCCATATATAATCATACAAGCCGAAAAAAGGTAGGTAGAGGTTCGTAATAAACCCAGGGACGCTCATCGCAATAATACCAAGCAGATAGCTCCCCGCCTGCGCACGTGTATGCCTTTTGAGCACGGCGAACTTACGCATCATGACGGCAAAACCAATAAGAAAGAATGCAATAAAATACACGCTAAATATGACGTAAGAAAGCTGGCCCACTATAATATAGTTATGCCCCCCAGGCTTAAGAATAATATCGGTCGTAACAAATGACGGTATCAGCAAAAGAAGCAACATGCTCGACGCACCCGCAGCGACGGCCCAGGTATATCTTCGAGCGAGCAGTTGTCCGTTTGGGAACACCATTGCAAAAATAATCAGAAGGGCCACGAACAGTGCAGACGCCATGTAGTAACCTTTTGCGCTCACCAACGCCACCGACATGCTCGATGTATTCAAAAACAGCAAAATGGCTAATGACCAAATGGCAACACAGGTATTAATGCTCGCAGCAAGAATATTTATAGGAGAGCTCTTGTCACGGGACAGTACCAAAAGCCCTAAAATAATACATCCCAAAGCCGCAAGAATAAGCATAAACGCCATCATGATTCTATTCTAACAGGCTTAGCGCAGAAATGGACTACTGCTTTCGTGAAATATATAGCGCTGTCTCTTATACACNNACCCACCCCATAAGTCCATGTAAAAATTCTGGCTGTGGGCGATGAGTGCTCATGTTGCCGGTGCTCATAACACCGCCAGGTGCCAACGATTTCCATAAAGCACTCGTCAGGCTTTTGTATATACGGTCGGGTAAATATTCTCGCAAACCGGTATCCTCGACNNNNCCCAAAGCCGCAAGAATAAGCATAAACGCCATCATGATTCTATTCTAACAGGCTTAGCGCAGAAATGGACTACTGCTTTCGTGAAATATATAGCGTGTAAACCCCGTCCGGCGTTACATAGGCTGTCGTCAGTCCTTTTGCAATACCGGACGCTTCGTGTAACGCAAAACCGGTTGCAATATTACGCATACGAACTATCGGCACCCACCCCATAAGTCCATGTAA
>DIZP01000052.1:17952-25126 GCA_002429375.1 bacterium UBA6025
TCTCGCAAACCGGTATCCTCGACGATATCAATCTTTCGTCCTTGTGTCACCGGAGAAAGATCAAGCGCACTCCCTAGCTTGCTAAAAAGGCGACGACAATGCAGTTCTATCGAGTCGTCAAGTCCAAATTCTTCTTTCTCGGCCAAGCATTGTGCGGCCGCAAGCGCTATCGGGTCTTGATCAAGCAGAATAACCTTTGGTGATATGCCTTTGGCTTTTAAAGCCTTGGCGACTTCAAAAATAGGGAGCGCCGTGCCACAACCAACGCTTAAGATTGTCAGCTCTTTGAGCTCTGGTTCGCGCTCAAGGCGCGCATCAACGTACTGCGATATAACACCCCGAACTTTGTCCTTGCGACTGCGGATGCCGAGAGAATCCGTGCAGTACTGAACGACTTCTTTAAAATCTTGGGAGATTGGTTGATCAATAAACTCGCGTAGCTCTTTCATACGCCTAAGCGTTGATGCCTGCGCGCTGCCGAGCGATTTCCCCTGCAAGTCTTGTTGCGCGACAATATTTGCTTCTTCTAAAGTTTTGCCGGTCAAAAAGCCCGATGATCGCTCGTCAAAAGTAATATCAAAAATTTCATCCCCCAAAAGACCACTCATTGTCGGATATATACCGTCAGTCTGTTCGCTCTCAAGCTCGTGTGCAAAAGCAATTGTCAAAAGAGCCATGGCTTGACCGGACTGTCTATGCCACGGCATCTTGTCTGCAGAATATAAAATTTCTTGCCGGGTTACCTCACGCGCATGATGCACTTGGCGAGATGCAGCCCGAAACGGAGCGGCAACCACCTGCAAAGGGGTCATATGGAGACGGGCTACTAATGACGCCGCACCAAGTTGACGTCGGGTCACCAGTTCGCGATGACCGTCTTCGTACCGTTCGCCACCAACTTTTAGACGCTCGAACATCGAGACGATGGCTTCAATGTTGTCGTAGGCAATATCGGTTCTTTCGGACTCGGGGCTAAAGTTGACCTCATACCCCTGCAACTTCAAACTTTCAATTTCGGCTCGTAGGCTCTCGTTAATCAATAGTCCATCGAGATGTTTGTCTCTCACTTTTATTTCTTCGAGTGTCATTAATTCATTTTTCATAATAAGTGAGCTCATTGTACACTATTACTCTTTTCGGCGCTGGCATTTCCCGCATATGTCGTGGTATTATTAAAAAAGACATGACCAAGATAGCTATCATCGAAGACGACCCCGTCATCAGCCAAATGTACCGTATGAAATTCGAAGCGGACGGTTTTGACGTCCAGCTCGCCAACAACGGCAAACGGGGCGTGGCATTAGTGGCGGCCTTCACGCCAGACATCATTTTGCTTGATTTGCAGATGCCCGAGATGGATGGCGCCGAAGCTCTCGCGATTATTCGCAAAAGTGAATCGAGTAAAAATACTCCGGTCATTATTCTCACTAACCTCGGTGAAGAAGAGTCTCCCAAGGAAATCCGCAGCCTTGGCATCCACAGTTATATCGTCAAAGCCGATCTGACACCGCGCCAAGTCGTGCAACGCGTCAAAGAGGCTCTCGGAACAAACTAGAGGTCTTGTTGGCCTTGTCGGTCAGCAATCACTCGGGCCGCTTGAATGACGTTATCAAATAACGCCGCCACTGTCAGTGGCCCGACTCCCCCTTTCAGTGGAGTAATCGTGATATCACCGAGCTCTCGAACATCCGCGCTCACATCACCGACAATCTTGCCGTGCTCGGATGCTGTGCCAGCGTCGACAACGACTACCCCCGGTTGAATCATGTCTTTGGTAATAAGCGCGGGGACGCCAGTCGCGGTCACAATAATTTCGGATACACGAAGTAATGAGGCCAAGTCCGGCGTGGTATCGTCATAGACCGTCGCCTTGAGCCCGGCACCGAGCCACAGTCGCGACAGTGGTGCGCCTACCAAGCGGCCATTACCTACGATCGCAATCGCTTTGCCTTCCAACGCCACGTTGTAACCTGCCAACAACCAATCTATAGCCATGGCGGTGGCTGGAGTGAAGCCAGTCCCTTGTCCAAGTCCGTCGACGTCTTTTTCAGGTGCCACCGCGTTAACAGCAGCATCGGTTTGAGCTGGGTCAGTCAACGGTAGTTGAATAATAATTCCCTGGACAGACTCGTCTTGATTCAACCTTTCAATCTGCGGCAGCAAGTCGGCCTGACTAATTTTATAAATGTCTACTTCAACCAAAATATCGGCTCCGTAGGCTTGTTTGAGCCGCACATACGTATCAATCACCGCGCTATCGGTGGTTTGTATAATTGCCAACCTCGGTATCACTCGCCACGATTGACGCAAGGCTCGGACTTGTTTAAGCTGGCGTTCTTTTATAAAGCCAGCCAGCTCTGCTCCATCTAAAATCTTCATTACCTCTATCTTAGCAAACAATTGGCCCTTGTTGTACATTTAAAGGTTCGCTAATTATCTTATAAGCGTGTACTATATAAAGCATTAGGACATTATAATTACCTATAAACAATTAAGGTTGTATATGAAAAAAATTAATAAAAGTTCAACAGTCAAGATATTGGTCGCTTCGTTAGTTCTTGGTCTTGCCGGTGTAGTCATGGGCTCTCCTCTCGTGCATGCATTACAATCCACCGTAAACCTTGGTACGGCTGCTCCTTTTGCAATCCTAGCTGGGACACCTAGCATTACCAACACAGGAGCCTCTGTTATAACTGGAAATGTCGGTTTAAGTCCAATGGCTGGTTCTGGTATAACAGGGCTACTCTGTACGCAAGTGACTGGAACAATCTATGCAGTTGATGCTACGGGGCTTCCGTGTTTTACAGTGAACGGTCCTTTGCTCGTCACGGCCAAGAATGACTTAGATACCGCGTACACTGACGCTGCTAACCGCATACCAGTTAATACCGTAAACACAGAGCTCGGCGGAACAACTAAGTTCGCTGGTGTTTATACCTCCGGAGCAACCACTTTTGATATTACGGCTGGTGCAGGTCCGTTAGTCATCGATGGACAAGGCGATCCTTCGGCTGTTTTCATCTTCGAATCATCTGCGGCATCTCCCGGCCTGACGGTGGGACCAGGCAGCACCGTATCGTTAATTAACGGTGCTCAGGCCTGTAACGTCTTTTGGCGCGTAGTATCTGCTGATATCAACACAACCGCGGTGTTCAAAGGCACAGTCATGGCCCTTAATTCAATCACGGTTGCAAATGGCGCAAACATCGAAGGTCGACTACTCGCCCGCAACGGCTTAGTATCATTGATCAATGATACAATCACAGTTCCAACGTGTACGGCTGGTGGTTCTGGTAGTGCAACGCCCGGCTTACCTAATACAGGATTTGCTAGTAATGAAAATAACACACTTCTATGGTCTATAGGTATTTCAGTTGGAATTATGATTGCATTGGTATCCCTAGTTATTGTTCAAAAGAAACGTGCCATTTAGCACAACCCAATAAGGTCTGACGAATATGCTTTCAAAACCAGCCGGTCCGAAAGTTTCACAGACCTTATTGAAATTAGTACCATTTATACTTGGGGTTATTGTTTTTACTGTTGCAGGAATCCTCTTTTTTCTCGTGCTTAGTAACTCTTTTAAGCAGACTCCGGCACCAAACCCAACAGCGTCAGCCCCTACTTCCACCCATTCCACGCAAGCAATAATAAAGGTCGGTCTACCGGTACGTCTCGTCATCCCAGGGATAAATGTTGACGCGCACATAGGTTATGCTGGCACAGCACCTGATGGCACAATGGAAATAACAAAAAGCCAAGATGACGTCGCCTGGTATGAACCTGGCACGCGACCTGGTAACGTTGGTAGCGCCGTAATTGCGGGCCACTACGGATCACTAAATGGAAAATACTCGGTATTTAGCTATCTATCAAAATTGAACAAAGGTGATACATTGAGCATCAAAGATCATAACGGAAAACTTATCAACTTTATAGTCCGCGAAAGTCGCACGTATGATCCAGCCGCAAACGCTACTGACATTTTTAATTCAACCGACGGCAAATCGCACCTTAACCTCATTACTTGCGAAGGTTCGTGGAACCAAGCCAAGGAATCATATTCTTACCGACGTGTCGTGTTTACCGATAAAGTAGCGAAATAAGTTCCAGCTGTATCAAAAAAAGATGCAGATAAATCATACTGTGACGAATAACTTGCATAATTACCCAATAAAAAGTATTGTATATGGAATAATAACGCTAATACTTATATGGTCTGCCTTTTAATGAGCCTGCAACTTGAAACCCTAACAAACAATAATGCGATGCGAAAATGCGAGCAGTACACGCTGACCAACCCCAGCCTACTTGCGAAGCCGGCGGATTTGCCGGAAGGCTACATAGCCACTAACCCATCTGGTATATGGACGACCACGAGTCAATCTGGGAAGAACTACGATATTATGTACCTACGAGTGGAGCCCGAAGGCTCACATTTAGGTAAATCTGCCGTTGTTCCCTATATAGTTGATGTCACAGATTTTAGTAAACCTTTGCTTCGTTACAATGAAGCCGAGGCGATAATGGGAGAAGACCCGTCCCTCACCCGCATCAACCGACGTCTGTCGAATGGAGCCATAGAAAGAATCTGGCTATTAAGTTGCGTTGACGCCCAACCTTTCCGTGACCGACCCGACGATGTCGAGAGTCTCCATACGAGATTTTACGCTGGTAGCGATCTGAAACGCCTCGAGCATATTGCCGACGGACCAGCGGGCATGAAGGACATCCGCATCTCTGCCGATAATCCCACGGGTTCATCAACAAAGCTTCATATCTATGGGCGGCCTCAGCCACAAGCATATAGTGGCAATATTTCTTATACCACCGTTGCGAGCATAAACGATTTGACCGAGCAGGTAATCCGCGAGGCACCCATTATCGACGAGAGTCTCATGCCAATCGGAAGTGGCGTCTGGGGTGGCGTCAACGATGTCATCAGGTCAGGTGCAGGGAAGAACATCCTCCTTACCCATCGCGCCTGGTGTTTGGGCGAAAAGGACGAGGAACGGCATTATCAAGCTGAGCTGATTGAGCATGATACGCTCAACAATTGTATTACCGTTCTTGGTGTCCTCGCAACGGCAGATTTATTTCCAGCTGGAACTATAAAGAAGAATAAGTCAGTAGGGCTGAGTGACGTCGTTTTTCCTGGCGGAGTTTACAATGGCACCTTGCGATACGTTTCATTCGGTGTGCGCGATGGTTCGATTGGGATAGGTCGCATCCAAAACCGTTAGGCATAGCCAGAAAAAAAGTCGACCTTGATGTTTTTTCGGGCGACACCCAGCCCCAACAACATTTTCTTAACGGCTCGCACCATCGTGGGCGGTCCCGACACGTAAAATAGCCGTTCGCTGTAGTCCGGCAGCTCGGCCTGAATAAGCTCCGGCGTGATTGTTCCCTGGCGTACTTTGGACGAGGTCGGAGCGTTCTCGTCGTTAATGACATAGATAATTTTAGTGCCAACGTGCTGACGTGCAGCCTCAAACACATCCGAATAGGCAATGTCTTGAACGGTTCTCTCGCCGTACAGCAACGTGACTGGACGCGGGTCATTCGTGTCATCCAGATACTTCACCATGCTACGAAACGGTGTCACCCCGATTCCGCCAGCGATAAAAGCCAGCTTTTGACGTGAATCTTTTGGTAGCGTAAACTCGCCGCCCAGTTGGCCAGCTGAAATCGCGGTCTGCTCCGAGGCAGCCCGAAGCGCTTTCTTGAAGCTACTTCCCTTGTCGTAAAAGCGAATGCCAATCCGAAGCGTTGCTTCGGTCGGCGACGAGGCGACCGTAAAATAGCGACGGCTACCGCGGCTGTCGGTTTCAGTGTGCGGCAAGGTCAGTTCGACGTATTGCCCCGGCTGATAGTTAAACTTTCTTTCGGGTACGAATACAAAGTCTTCAGTGACCCGACCCCACATCAAACGCTCCCGCAGACGGAGTAGCGTCTTAACGCGCGGTGTCATTAAAAACGAGGCCAGGTTGCCGATTACCAAAGCGAGTTCCGGCGTCGTGTACAGGTTGCCGACGTGCAGTTGTGGCGCGAAAAACACGCCGACCAGTAGTATGTACCAACGCTGATTCGCCCAGCGCGACGGCGAGGTCAGGGGCTCGGTCAGCATCGCGAAGCCCAAAAAGAATAATGACGAATGAAGGAGTGTCGCCTGCAGCGTGGCACCAACATCTTTATTTCCCAGCAGTGCTAGCAGGCTTGTCGTGACGATAGCTATCACAAAGAATACGCTCACCATGCGTATCCGTCGAATTTTTCGAACCACCAACAAACCGCCGATTACAACAAATGGCAGTAGTACTGTGCTGCCCACCCACCAACTAGCAGACTGCTGGGGACCGAACGCCGTCAGGACAACGGCAATCGCGGCTGGATTGAAAATATGCTTGTTGTTAATAGCCAAGATGTACTTTGACGCGATAGCCAACCCACCAGCAGCCGCAAAAAATATCAGACCGTGTATCGACGGCGTCGGTGTAATAATTAGCGCCAAAATAAGCCCGGTTAAAATAGACGACTCGGGATTGCTCGGTGCCTTATAGGCCCAAGCGAAGACGACGTTAACCAGCCAGCACACCAGTACAAAAAAACTAGTCGACAGTGTAATCGCGACGGGGCTATAAGCCAGACTGCCGATTGAGCCGAATACCAAAGCCGCAGCCAGAATCGCCAACAGATAATACAGCAACAATTTATACATCGTGATGCGGTCAAGAATCGAATCAATATATTTCATGATAGTTTTGCCTCGTATCTCTGCCAGCCAGACGTCATCGTCACCGTCTTATTTTTATCGACCATATAGCCCTCAAAGCCTGGCAGCGATTCAATAAAGTCGATCCCCTGCTTGCCCATGGCAAATGCCGCGGTAGCGAACCGATCAGCGTCCTCGATACGCTCGCCAACCACAGACAATGAAACGACGTCATCAAGTGGGGCCGCGTCGTGAGGGTTGTAAATATGTTGGCCACGGATAGCCGTGCCTGACGTCGCAATGGCGCCGTGGTTGAGCGATATAATGGCAATTGTCTGCGTTCTATCAAACGGGTTGCGAACGCCAATCTGCCACGGCTTGCCTAATTCGGAGTGACCCTGAACCTGGATATCACCCCCAGCTTCAATATAAAAATTACGACTCTGTTCTGCCAGTAAAGCC
>DIZP01000006.1:0-530 GCA_002429375.1 bacterium UBA6025
GTCGACGGCCAACAGGTCCCTTATAGCGATTATCTTATGCAATATCGTAGTGCAACGTACTACCTTGTTCAAAAAGAACAAGTGAGCCTCAAGAGCGAGGACGGTAAGCGTCAGGTGCAATATATCAAACAGCAAGCGATGCAGTCGGCTGTCGCTGATGCCTACGCCGTCAAGTTAGCCCACAAGCTCAATCTGTCTATCAGCGACAGCGAGCTCGAATCATCCCTAAAGTCACAGCGACAATCGAGCGACGGTGAGGTATCACAACAAACCCAAGATGCGGCCGTCCTGAGTCTCTACGGCTGGAGTCCTGATGAGTATCGCCACGTGCTGAAGAACGCGCTGCTGCGCCAAAAGGTCGCCTATGCGATTGATGATGGTGCCTTAAAGGTGGCCGAGTCAATCGGTTTACAGCTGAAAGCCGAGAATAGCAATCTTCAAGCCGTCGTCGATGCGACGAATGCAGCGGGTGGTAGCAAGGTTGTCTATGGCGCTTCCGGTTGGGTGAAGAAGTTCAACCAAGATGAAGG
>DIZP01000006.1:764-6500 GCA_002429375.1 bacterium UBA6025
CTAATACACAATAACGCGACACAAAGGGAGGTTACTATGTTTACATTACCAGAACTACCATACGCCTACGACGCACTCGGTCAATACATCAGCAAAGACATCATGCTGATACACCACACGAAACACCATCAGGCCTACGTCGATAAACTCAACTTGGCACTCGATAGTGCGCCAGAACTTAAAAATCGCTCGCTTGATAGTCTGCTCGGTGAACTCGATAGCCTTCCGGAAAATGTGCGGTTGGCGATTAAAAACAATGGTGGTGGTCATTATAACCACAGTCTGTTCTGGAAAGGCATGACACCGGACGGGGGCGGTGAGCCAACCGGTGAGCTTGGGCGGCAAATAATCCAAAAATACGGTAGTTTTCAAGGATTCGTTGATGAATTCACAACAAAGTCATTAGGTGTCTTTGGTAGCGGCTGGACCTGGCTACAGCCCAATCTTGAAATTATCACAACCGCCAATCAAGATACGCCGATTAATCAAGGCCTCCCGACTCCGCTCCTCGGTCTCGACGTCTGGGAACACGCCTATTACCTCGATTACAAAAATAAACGCGATGATTACATTCAGGCTTGGTGGAATGTCGTTAACTGGGATTTTGTGGCGGCTCACCTCGATTCTTAGATGGTCCTGTCGCATTATCGACTGAATCGGCTACACTAGTACTAGTGATAGATTTAGAAACATACGGCTGGAATGATTATTTTGCTACCGCACTGCGCGAGTTGGCGCTAAAGTCGTGCGTTCCGGGGCGCGTCATCGCCGACCATGGGAGCTATCTTAAGGTCGTGACTCCCACGGAGACTATTGCCGAAATTGCAGGCGCTTTGACGCATGCCAGTGAACCGTACCAGTTACCAAAAGTAGGTGATTGGGTCGCCCTGCAGTTGAGTGATCACAACAAGGCAATTATTAGAGCGGTATTGCCGCGAACGAGCGAGATTAACCGTAAAGCCGCCGGTACGGGCAATGTTCGGCAAGTGTTGGCGACAAATGTTGACATCGCCTTTGTCGTACAGGCGCTTGATTTTGATTTTAGCCCGTCGCGGCTGGAGCGCTATACTTATCAATTGCGACAGAGTAACATTGAGCCCATCTTTATTTTTAATAAAGCAGACAAGTCGCTTGACCTTCCGGCTAAGCTGGCGATTGTCAAAGCCCTGAACGTGCCTTTTATCGTAACGACAGCGACAGCGGGTGAGGGTATTGAGGACGTGAGAGCAATTATACAAAAAGGCAAAACCGCCGTTTTCTTAGGCTCGTCAGGGGTAGGTAAATCAACGCTCACCAACGCGCTACTGGGTGATGAGCGTCAAAAGACCGCGGCGGTGCGCGAATCAGACTCGATGGGACGTCATACCACCAGCCATCGTGAACTCTTCGTCCTGCCAGGTGGAGGCCTGATTATCGATACGCCAGGTATCCGCGAGCTACAGCTGTGGGGCGAAGAGGAATATCTAGCCAGTAGCTTTAAAGACGTCGAGGAACTGGCCAGTCAGTGCGAGTTCCGCAACTGTAGCCACACCAAAGAGGTGAACTGCGTGGTGCTACGGGCAATTGAGCAGCAAGTCTTACCGGCGGCTCGCCTCGAAAGCTACCTGAAGCTGAAAAATGAACTCCGTGCCACTGCCTTCGCCGTGGCTTCATTGTCGGCTAAGCAAAAAAGGCAGCGCGCCAGACGGTTGCGTAAGGCGACCCAACAGGATGAAAAACTCGCCGCCGACTCAGAATTATATTAAATAAGAATGTCACCGTGGTGACATTCTTAAGATAAGTTTGGCGGACCGTAGCGGGGCAGGTATCGAACTATTATCTTATTCGTTCTATACCCTGAAACTTTAAAACTACATCGGCAGCTCTGGTAAGTCGTTTTGCAGCTAATAGTTTGATTGCCTGTTCGGTCTTCCTGTCGTGAAGTTTCTCTCTATCAATTGCCTTAGGTTTATTCTCTTCTGTCCTTAGTTCTGGGGCAGGTAAGTTTCCATCGCGAAGTGTCACATTAATGTCCTTTGCGGAAACGGTCACAAGTGTTGTTTCGACCTTTTCTGGCATACCTTCGTCGTCAGTTTCTAGGAACGCTACTGACCAGTGATCTTTTGGGAAAGAAGGTGTGGTTTCGCGATTTCCAACGAAATCCGTTATTACGGTTTCGTGAGGTATCTGATATATTTTATTGTCGACAGGTAGTTGATTTAAAGCATCAACTACAGCTTGGTCACCTTCCTGAAGGGGACCAAGCGGTCGATTTAATTGTCGCTCTGACATAGAGCGTTTTTATTTTTCTGAACTGGCGTATTCAAGGCCAATCATCATTTGCGACAAGTCTTTCGCTTGTTCGTCGGCAGGCAGTTCATCGAATGGTACGTCTAGGTCTCCACCTTTTGCCCATTCGTTTCGTGCAAGCCATTCGTCATGAATGTATTGGCCAATATAAGATCGTTGATCAGGGTCTTGCAGGTTCACGTCTGTTCCAACGTTTTCAAGCAGGGTAGCGACAACTTTTCCAGCAGCTTTGTTTTCAGCTTTCCAGTCTTCAGGGAGATCTTCGTACGGTGTGTTGGCTATGTCAACCTCATCCGTACTTTGTTTGGCAATCCAGGCTTCGTCTTTGGTCGGTTTTATACGCTCTTCAAATTTACCATCATCTTGAAGGCGAGTTAATCGCCAGTCTTCGTGAAGAAGGGCGGCAATAGCCTCTGATTTACTAACAGGTTCTTTTTCTGCAGCTGCTTCGGTAGGTGTATCTTGTTCAATCATCTTTTGGGGTGCTTTCTTGTTTGTTTTTATGATTTCTAAATAAAATACTATCACAAAAGTGATAGTATGTCAATATCTTGGCGGGCTCGACCGGATTTGAACCGGCGATCTCCTCCGTGACAGGGAGGCGTGATAACCACTTCACTACGAGCCCATGTGCGTAGGTGAACTCACAGTATGATAGCAGTTTTTCCCTTCTGGCGCAACGGGGGAGAGAGCGTTTATTTTCTGGTCCTGAAGTGATACAATGACTAGTGGACGACTGAGTGCCGCTGTAGCTCAGCTGGTAGAGCGGCGCTTTCGTAAAGCGTAGGTCTCCGGTTCAAATCCGGACAGCGGCTCCACATTTTAGACTTATGAAAAAAACTATACAAGAATCATTTATACTACTCGTCGCCAATAGGTATCTATTGATACTCTGTAGCGCGCTACTTTTGCTGGCGTTTAGCTTCGTTATCTATATAGGGTTCAAGGTACGCCCCAGCGACCTCCAGCTCGTATCGCATTACTCTGCCTTCGGCGTGACGCACCTGTACCGTGATCAATGGTTTTACCTCTTGAGCTTCGGGTTGTTCGGTTTCTTTGTCGCTCTCATTCATGTCATTTTGACCGTTAAACTTTTTTTGGTTAAGGGACATTCATTGGCCGTCGCCTTCGCGTGGCTCGGTATCGTCATTATGTTATTGGCTTGGGCAACATCTTTCGCAGTCTTGAACGTCTGGTCCCCGTCGTAATACAATGATAGACCTCGAAATACCACTCGGTAAAAGAACCGCGAGCTATCGCTTCTTTGAAATGTTGCCCGCCATCCTCAGCTACGGAGCCATTGTCCTACTTGTCGTCCTGTCGCTCGTCAGCCCGCTGCTGGCTGCTATTTACCTGATGTTTGTCATTATTACCCTCATCGTCAAAGCAGTTGGCATCGCCTACCATACTATCGGGGGACGCAACAGACTCGAGAAAGCGCAGTTAGTTGACTGGAAAGCGCGACTGGCTGACCTCGAAGACCCAGCTGCTTCGTTCGACACAATAAAACAAGTCAAAAATATGACTTTCGGGGCGATTGCCCACCAAGAGAACCTACGCCTTATCTCGGCAGATTCGCGGGCGTTCCCACGCCCCTCGCAGCTCTATAACGCGGTGATTGTGGCGGCCTATAATGAGTCGTACGAAGTGCTTGAGCCAACGATTCAGTCGATTCTTGATACCACCTACGATAATAAAAAGCTGATTATTACTATCGCCTATGAACAAAGGGGCGGTGAGGGGATTAAGCAAACCGCCATCCGGTTGAAAGACAAGTTTGGCGCCCAATTCCACTCGTTCCACCTCGTCGAGCATCCCCAAGACGTCCCTCATGAGGTGATTGGCAAGGGCGGCAACATCACCCACGCTGGACGCTATTTACGGGATTGGTTGCCCAGCCAGGGGATTGAATACAAAGACGTCATGATTACGACGCTCGATAGCGACAACCGTCCTCACCGGACGTATTTTGATTACGTCACTTATGAGTACATTGTGCACGAGGATCGCAAACACTTGGCCTACCAACCGATCTCGTTGTTTTTTAATAACATTTGGGACGCCCCCGCGCCGATGCGTGTGGTGGCGACCGGTAACTCGTTTTGGAACATCATTAGCTCGATGCGACCCCATACCTTGCGTAACTTTGCCTCCCACTCTCAGCCGATGGATGCCCTGGTCGAGATGGATTTTTGGAGTACGCGCACCATCGTCGAGGACGGTCACCAGTACTGGCGCAGTTATTTCTATTTCGCCGGTAATTACTCGGTTGCGCCAATCTATGTGCCCATCTATCAGGATGCGGTGCTATCCGATACCTACGTCAAGACCCTCAAGGCTCAGTTTGTTCAGCTGCGAAGATGGGCTTACGGCGCCTCAGACGTCCCGTACGTGGCGACGCGTGTTTTTACGCGTAACCGTAATGTATCGCTCGTGGGCGGCTTTGCGAGGTTCGTACGGCTGCTGGACGGGCATGTTACGCTCGGCAGCGTCTCTCTGCTGGTGGCGTTTGGCGGTTGGGTGCCGCTTCTGATCAATAATCAGGCCTTCCGCGACCCCGTCGCTCATCAATTACCCGACGTCATTAGTATTGTGCAACAGATAGCGATGGTTGGTCTGTTTATTACGGTCTTCTTGGCCTTCAAGATGCTGCCACCACGCCCATTGCGCTACAGGCGCCACCGCAGTATCTTTATGGTTGCTCAGTGGGTCTTGATGCCTCTGACCGCTATCGGTTACAGCGCTACCTCGGCTCTCTATTCTCAGGGCCGCCTGTTCCTTGGACGCTACCTGGACAAATTTGATGTCACCGACAAAGCGACGCATGCCTCCGCCCAAGAGGCCCGAGCGCAGGCCAAAGCCCTCAAACGCGCTCGTAAGAACACGTAAAAGCTAGGACCGAACCCTTTAAGCCCAATAAAATACCCCGCTGAGTCTAGCGGGGTATTGAGTATCGAAGTCTTATTAACAAGGTATAGCTACAGGTTCTTGTAGGTACGAATACGCACGTCTCGCTTCACTTCTTGAAGCGTCTTGTCGTACTCAAAGCCAAGGGTGAAGCTCTCTAGCTTAGAGACGGTAGGGAAGGCCTGTATCTGTTCTTTCTTGTTCATGCACCCATATTAGCATAAACATTATAAAATGTCAATGGTACAGATAACCACACAATATACTATGTATGATATACACCGTGGCGGCAGTGCCCCAATACCCGGGTGGAAAACTAATTGAATATGTGGGTAAGTCGGCATATAAAAAACTCACCACTGAAACAGTGATGAGTTTGGCATGCAATCTGGTGGGTCCTAGAGGATTCGAACCTCTCACCTCCTCAACGTCAATGAGGCGCTCTAGCCAAATGAGCTAAGGACCCAAGCTCTATAAGGATACCAAAAGAGGGGTGGCGACGCAACATGGACCCCGAAAAGGTCTGTTATGGTATCATGA
>DIZP01000006.1:6748-8210 GCA_002429375.1 bacterium UBA6025
TTATTTACCAAAAAAAGGAGCAAAGATATGAACGACGAACAACTACACGCAATGCGACACAGCCTGGCGCACATCACGGCCGCCGCCGTCCAGCGACTTTGGCCCGAGGCCAAGTTTGGGGTTGGCCCGGTTGTCGACAACGGCTTTTACTATGATATCGACCTCGGTGAGACTAAGATATCCGAAGCGAACTTTCCAAAAATTGAAAAATCGATGCGCGGGCTGATCGAATACGGCGATGCTTTTGAGCGAATCGAGATGCCGATTGACCAGGCGATTACCTGGGCCAGGGAAAACAACCAACCGTATAAAGAAGAGCTCCTTAACGATCTGAAGCGTTCCGGCACGACCGTCGCCAAAGACCTCGACATCAATGAGCTTGGCCTAGCCACCGATGGCGAATCTGCCGTCGAGACCGTGTCGTTTTATAAGAATGGTAACTTCGTCGATCTGTGCCGCGGTCCGCACGTGGCTAATACCAAAGATGTCGGGGTGTTCAAACTGCTACGTGTCGCCGGTGCTTACTGGCGCGGCAAAGAGACTAATCCCCAAATGCAACGCCTCTACGGCGTCGCCTTCGCCACTCAGGAAGAACTTGATCAGTATCTAGAAATGCTCGAACAGGCCAAGCTGCGCGACCACCGTCGCCTCGGTAAGGAACTTGATCTTTATACCATGTCACCACTCGTGGGGGCTGGCTTGCCGCTGTTCACGCCACGGGGCACCGTGTTGCGCGATATCTTCGCACAGTATTCTAACCAACTTCGCCAAGCCTTTGGCTTCGAAAAGGTCTGGACGCCGCACATTACCAAGCAAGAGTTATATGAGGCCTCGGGTCACTGGGCTAAATTTGGCGATGAACTATTCCTGGTCACCAGCCAGGAAACCGATGACAAAATGGCTCTTAAGCCAATGAACTGCCCGCACCATACTCAAATCTATGCCAGCCGACCGCGTAGTTACCGTGACTTGCCGGTTCGCTTCCTGGAGACTACTACTGATTACCGCGACGAAAAGACCGGTGAGCTGGGTGGCCTGAGCCGTGTCCGCTCGCTGACCCAAGACGACAGCCATGTCTTTTGCCGGAGCGATCAAATTGAGACAGAAATTAATAACCTGCTGGCGAGCGCCCGCGAGCTATACGGCTCAATTGACATGCCACTGCGCGTGCGACTGTCGTATCGCGACGGTAGCGACGCTTATTTGGGTGAACTATCACTCTGGGAATCAGCTCAAGTACAGTTAAAAGCCGCCGTAATCGCCAATAAATTAGATTATTTTGAACAGGATGGCGAAGCCGCCTTCTATGGTCCAAAAATTGATTTTATGGCAACCGATGCGATTGGCCGCGAACACCAAGTCGCTACCGTTCAGCTCGATTTTGTCCAACCTGGTCGTTTCGGACTTACTTACACGGACAATGAGGGTAACCCGCAAACCCCGGTGATGATTCACTGCGCGC
>DIZP01000006.1:8455-9089 GCA_002429375.1 bacterium UBA6025
GGATTACGTCGACGAGATCAAGCAGGTACTTGACGGCGTCGTGCTGATGAAGCCGGTCAAATATAACGAACTGCGCTACACGCTCGATAACCGCAACGAATCACTGGGCAAGAAAATTCGCGAAGCTGCCAACTGGAAGGTTCCGGTACAACTCATTGTTGGCCAGCAAGACAAGGACGGGCGCGAAGTCAGTGTTCGTACCCAGTCCGGTGAAAAAAAAGTCGTACTTGATCAACTAAGTGATTACTTGCTGGGTTTATAGAGCTATGACTACCAGACAAGCGAGGCCAACGATTGCGATTGATATCGATGACGTCTTGGCTGACAATGCTAAGGGGTTTGTTGAATTCAGCAATCAACGCTGGGGTACAACTTTGACTGTCGACGACTATGACGAGCACTGGGCAAAATTATGGAAGGTCGATAATGAAGAGACGGAGATTCGAGCGAATCAGTTTCACGAATCGGGAGTATTATATAACTACGATCACAATCCTAGCGCTCATTTAGCTCTAGAGAAATTAAAAGAAAACTATAATTTGATAGTAATAACATCGCGCCGTACTCAGGTAAAGGGCGAAACCACCCTTTGGGTTCATGAGCGTTTCCCGGGAATATTCGATGATGATCATAT
>DIZP01000006.1:9389-11164 GCA_002429375.1 bacterium UBA6025
GAATTGGGGGCTGACTATATTATAGACGACCAGCTAAAGCATTGTGTCGGAGCTGCCAAGCTTGGCCTTAAGGCGTTGCTTTTTGGTAATTATCCATGGAATCAAAATGGAAGCTTGCCAGAGAATGTACAGCGAGTTGATGACTGGTCGGGGGTGTTGAGGTATTTCAGTGAACGATCTGGACAATAGTTTTCGTACCAAGGTTGAAGACCTGATGTCGAAGGTTCCCCGTGGTCAGGTCACGACCTATGGTGACCTGGCGGCGCTGGCTGGCCATGCTCATGCCGCCCGGATTGTTGGCGGCGTGGCCCATTACGGTGAAACCGATTTGCCGTGGCATCGGCTGGTGAATCGTTTCGGGGGACTCGCTTCTGGCTTTCATGGGGGCAGGGAAGTCCAAGCGCAACTCCTTGTCCACGAGGGTGTTAACTGTACGAACTATATTGTTGATAATTTTGAGGATATTCGATGGCATCCAAATCTATAGAACTACCGCTGGTCGTCATCGTTGGACCAACCGCGAGTGGCAAGACGGCTCTGGCTGTCGACTTGGCCGCCCAATATAACGGCGAAATCATTTGCGCTGATTCCAGGACTATCTATAAAGGTATGGACATCGGAACGGCCAAGCCGAGCCGAGCTGATCAGGAATTGGTGCCGCATTGGGGGCTTGATTTGAAAGAACCAGGAGACTACTTTTCGGCGGCAGACTTTAAAAAGTATGCCGTGCAGAAGATTACGGAGATTCGCGGTCGAGGCCATATCCCATTTCTGACGGGCGGCACCGGGCTATACATCGACGCGGTACTATTCGACTATCAATTCGGCGAACAAGTCGACAATGAACTGAGGCAAAAGTTACAACATATGACGATAAAGCAACTATACGATTATTGCAAAAAAAACAACGTTGTTTTACCTGAAAACTTCAAGAATAAACGCTACGTCATACGGGCCATCGAGAGCAAAGACAGCCGGCCGCAGAAGCGGACAACCCCTATGGACGAGGCTATTATTGTCGGAATTGCAACAGATAAGGCTCTCCTGCGCACCAGAATAGAATTGAGAGCTGAACAATTATTTGAGGACAGTGTCGTCAACGAGGCAAATATATTGGGCAAAAAGTACGGTTGGGACAGCGAGGCTATGAAGTCCAATATCTATCCTTTATTGCATCTTCATCTAAAAGGTAGCATGACTTTGGACGATGCAAAGAGCAAGTTCATTACGCTCGATTGGCGGCTCGCCAAACGCCAAATGACGTGGCTACGACGTAATACTTTTATTCACTGGCTATCGCTTGAGGATGCCAAAAAGTACCTGGCGGACCAGCTCGCTATCTACCAATAAGCGTGATATTATGAGAACACGAAAGTTATCAGAGGGGAAAGTATGATTGACGCACTATTTGGTTCAAAAACGCGAGTAAAATTACTCCATCTTTTTCTGAACAACCCAGGCCAGTCCTTTTATGTACGAGAAATTACTCGAAAAATTGACGAACAAATTAATTCAGTCCGCCGCGAACTGTCCAATATGATGGAAGTCGGCATCATCACGAGTGACAGCGCGGATAACAAATTATACTATCAGGTCAATCAACGCTATGAATATTATGTCCCGATGCGGGCTATTTTTGGCGATAGTCTGAACGAGGCAAACGTCGTACCTACTTCGTCGGACGAATTATCGGCCGAGTTGAGTGCGACGATCCGTGGTATCCCTAGCCTAAGTCTGGCGATTTTATCCGGTGTGCTCGTGCGTGGCTCGACGAG
>DIZP01000006.1:11472-12030 GCA_002429375.1 bacterium UBA6025
TTGAGGGTCGTGATATTAACTATAGCGTGCTATCATATGATGAGTTCTATTATCGATTAAGTGTTCGAGATAGGTTTATTACTGAAATTCTGAACGGAAAACACAGCATCGTCATCGACAGAGACAATGTCCTGAGTCAGAAATAGAGGAGGTCTAAAGACGTGTTTGATATTGAATATAAAGGCGCTAATACCGTAGTCATATCTACGAAGAAAGCAACAGTTGTCATCGATCCGAAATTGTCGGTCGCTGGTCTAAAGGATATGAACGTTAAAGGGGCGGTTGAAATTGCCACCGAAGCACGTTTTGCGACCAACGGACAAGACGCCAAACTCCTCATCGAAGGTCCAGGTGACTACGGTGTGGCAGGATTTCATATTCGCGGTATTGGCGCTCAGCGCCACCTCGACGCCGAAGGCCAAGAACTTCTCGGAACAATCTACCGTATCGAGTGTGGTGACGTTCGTATCGGCCTGTTGGGTAACATTTATGAACAACTCAGCGATGATAAGCTTGAAGAGCTGGGTGTTCTCGATATTTTGATTATCCCTGTAGGGG
>DIZP01000010.1 GCA_002429375.1 bacterium UBA6025
GCAAGCACGCTGACGACCTGACCGCGGAGTTGATCCTTGGTAGGAAGTGCAGCCAGTGCTTTGACGGTAGCAGTGTCGAGTGACGCTCCTGATCCATCAAAACCAGCAATCAATTGAAGTTCTGGGTGTTTTTTACCGAAAGTAGCCAGGACTTGCGCAGGAGCAACTTCGTCAACGCTAGAAAAAGCGTAAACTAGTTGTCCTGTTAACAAACTGGTGTCTGCTGCTTTAAACTTGGCGTTTTGGCTGAGAGCAACCCGGACCAGGCGGTTTTTAACCACTTTGATCAGGACGTCTGCTTCCCTGGCACTTGCGCGAAGTTCTTGCATGTCGGCGACACTAAGGCCGGTGTAGGCTGCGCCTACGGCACCCTTAGCATCTGCAAATAACTGAACTAATTCTGCAACCGAAGTGTTCTTTTTATCGCGGGTAATTGCCATAAAAGTCCTTTCTTTAGTTGTTGTATTCGACCAAATTGTAAATGTTCCAGACAGGCAATTTGAGCAAAAGAAAAAGTCTTTGGATCTCGCACTGCCAAAGACTTTTATTGAAAAATGTATGTTTTACATAATCCTCGGTAGCGAATTAAGTGCGAGGCACGGCTACTGTCTTTGGTGATGTCTGAAGGGAGTATAACAAATGTACTCAGCGGTTGTCAATAATACCTACTCATTTGTTACAACAGAGCCTGCCGTTCGAGCCTTGTTCGAAAGGATTTATTAAAATATGGACAACAATACTCAGCTGTGGTATAATATTTATCGAATTATGTCAATTGAACAAACAGCTATAGAGCGGATAGAATCCGATGTTTGGTACCCAGAAAAAGGTGCTTTGCTTGTGCATGAAAGACAAGGATGTGAGACCTGGAGTGCGACGCCCGGTAACGCTGAAATCTCTCGTAAACAGGACGAAACTGGAGTTCTGGCTTGGGCGGCTCTGCTTGACCCAAGACTTCGTCCTCCTTTTGCTAATAACGAACATGATTCGTATGTTGAAGGGCTCTATGAATTCGTCGAGTTGGTCTATCTGTCGCGCGAGGCTAACCGGGCAGCTAAAAATTTCGATAGTTATAATCAAAAACTCTACCAAGTGGTCGATACCGACCCCTCATTATGTCTAGAGGATAAACTAGCCAAAGCCGAGGCTGGCAACGCACATCCAATCGAAATACTTGCACTTATAGATGGTCTTGGCATGGGTTCGGCTGAGCTCGCAAAATTAACCCATATTTGGGGCTATCGCCTTGAATACCTCAAGCGCATGCGCGAACAAGTCAACGAAGCGATTCAAGATAGACTTGGTGTTGTCTATGATGAACCAATAACAAAATATGGTATCATCGGCATCAATAACTC
Source organism: bacterium UBA6025 (assembly GCA_002429375.1). Lineage (GTDB taxonomy): Bacteria > Patescibacteriota > Saccharimonadia > Saccharimonadales > Saccharimonadaceae > UBA1547. The sequence continues at coordinate 1,359 of DIZP01000010.1, forward strand.
GACTCATAACGGCAACAATCGATTGAATGCCATTGCAATGAAACGTAAAACACTCGTCGGTCAGGTAGATGATACGGCAATCTATGAACGTACAACTTTTATTGTACGTATCGACAAAAAATCTCACATTGACCGTGAGGTCGCATCGTATGTAAAATCAATTGACGTCGATAATACAGCTGAATTGATAAAACGAATTATACAGGATGGTCGCTTGGTTGATGAAGCAATACGGCTCGTGGCCAAAAACGATCTAGAGTCGGTCGTGCCGATGTCGACCACCATATTTGGACGCAATGATGTTAATCTTGGTCTGCTTGAGACAAGGCGTCAAGCAGACAAACTTCAGGTAAAGAGATATAACGATGCCATGTCGCCAGAGCTACAACAGTTATGTATTAAAAGCCGTCTCGGCGCTGTGGCTATTCCCCTGACCCAATCACCGATTGATTTTCAAGCTTCAGTATAGTTCTAATTTCACGTTGGATGTCATTAATCGACCGCATAGCGCCGCTATTATCAGTGCATTGCACCGATCTAAATTCGCTCGGATAAAGATAGCATAACTCTTCGTAATTTGCTTTAGCGCGATCGAGATGTGAGGCATCAGCTTCGTGAATATCTCGTTTATTCTCTGTGTAGGAACGGGCGTCTTTTTTGTCAACGTTAGCTTGTGCAAGGTCCGTCGGCATAATTAAGACTATATTTATCGATGGTTTCGGTATGCCAAGGACTTCATATTCGGTGATCATCATTCTTTCGTAAAAAGCCTTGCGTTCGGTCGGGTTTTCGAACTTCGTGCCCTGATGGGCCAGGTTTGATGCGACATAACGATCGGCGATGACAAATCCGCCCGGTAGCGCGAGTTGCGTTTCAATATCGTCTTTGGCAGCAAAACGATCGAGGGCATACGTCAGGCTGGCGAGGTCGGCCGGCACTTCGTCGGCCGTGCCATAGACACCGTTCAAGTACTGGCTCGCATAATAGGCAGATTGCTCTCCGTAGCGGGGAAAACTGATTTTTAATACATGCTTGCCGAGCGTAGTGCCGACATGCTCGCGGAGAAGTTCTGATTGGGTACCTTTACCGGAGCCGTCGCCGCCTTCTATCGCAACGAAGAGTCCGGCGGTCACTACTTCGTTCCTTCAGACAATCCAGCTATGGTTGGTTGAGTCACTCGCTGGTCTTTATAGGCCCGAGGTAACATTTGCTGTGGCGACCAGGTGCGGATGAGTTCGTCAAGGTTGGCTGTGTGTTGGTACTTACCGCTGACTCCGTTTCGTCCATCGCTATAATCGCCGTCAACCGGACCGGTGTGATGAAAAACCAGTTGTCCGACTCGTTCGCCGACTGGCAAGACGACGGATTCGTGTTGGTTGAGATTATAAATTTCGAGTGTAATCCTATTAATATACCCTGGGTCAATCCAACCGGCATCAAAACAGACAGCCACGCCGTTGCGTCCCCAGCTGCTACGTGACTTGACCTCACTGGCGCCTCCATGGGTGCGGATACCGATAAATTCATGGGTATGAGCCAGAATTCGTTCGCCGGGCCGAAGGACGATAATCGGGTGATCTTCAGGGATATTGGCAAATAACTGGTAGCCGTTCTTGGCGCACCAGTCTTTGTGTTTGACCGCTTCGAGAGGGCCTTTGAAATAACGCGTCACTTCGTTTTCGTCGAATGGATTATAGACGCGGGCGTCTTCTTCGAACTCTTGTTTATAAAAATAATGTCCCAGAGTAAAATCAAGGCTGGCTTCGGATACGTGAGCTTCATTGTAGGGCACGCAAACAATCGTGCCATCGGCAACGGCGGTTTTAATCTCAGTGTTGCTGTAAACTCCCATAACTCTCCCCTACTGTATCAAATAAATTCAATTAATCAAAAATGAGTTGGCCCGACGAGCCAGCGACGAACGTGAAGTTCATCGAGCCGACTCATCGGGCG
>DIZP01000007.1:0-1280 GCA_002429375.1 bacterium UBA6025
AGATGTGTATAAGAGACAGAAAATAACCTAACGGAGCCGCGGATAAAGCACTACTATGGCCAGCGTAGATTATTTCGAACGAAAGCTTGACGACAAGCGCCGGTTATCCATACCGACCGAACTTCGAAATGAATTTGCCAGTGGCGTCGTATTGACTCGTGGTTTCGGCCAGTACCTCCACCTTTACTCAAAAACAGTATGGGATCAAGAGGTAGAATCGGCGTTACACGCCAGTGGTAACATTCTCGATGAGAAGGCTGCTGACATAAACGTAAGGTTCAGGCGCGGGAAAACCGAGGCAGAACTTGACCAAAAACAGGGTCGAGTGACGATTGAGCAGCACCTGCTTGATTACGCCAAGATTGACCACGGTCTGGTTGCCGTTCGTGCGGGTGCCTATTGGCGCGTACTAAGCGCCGATACCGACGCGTAGGTTACGTACACTCCCTTCGTTCTTTAACAACTTGAATCACANNCCGAACTTCGAAATGAATTTGCCAGTGGCGTCGTATTGACTCGTGGTTTTGGCCAGTATCTCCATCTCTACTCAAAAACAGTATGGGACCAGGAGGTAGAATCGGCGTTACACGCCAGTGGAAACATTCTCGACGAGAAGACCGCTGACATTAACGTAAGGTTCAGGCGCGGGAAAACCGAGGCAGAACTTGACCAAAAACAGGGTCGAGTGACGATTGAGCAACATCTGCTCGATTATGCCGGGATTAACCACGGTCTGGTTGCAGTTCGAGCGGGCGCCTATTGGCGCGTACTCGCCGCCGAGACTGACACATAGGTTACGCACGCTCCCTTTGTTCTTTAACAACTTGAATCACANNACTTATTACAAAAACAAACACAGCTACAAAAACAAACAGCTTTAACTACCAGATAGGTGATCTCGACCGTCCGACCATGTTATATTGGGAGGACGAATGAGTATCAAAGAACATCCACCACAATCAGGAGATGACTTGGAAAAAAACTCCGAGAAGTCTCTCGCATTACATGTTCCGGTCTTGCTGGAAGCAACGTTACAGTCACTANNGTTCTTTAACAACTTGAATCACAACAAGAAAAACTCTCGAGATCAGCTATCTGGTAGTTAGGCAGTGGGCTACGGAACCACATAAAAAAATCCGCGTACCTTGTTCAAAAAAACACACCTCCCAAAAAACTCCACCTCACACATAAGTCTCTCAACCGAATAATTGATAGGGTATGAGTTACATCGTAACCCCCTATATACCAATTGTTCGGCAACTTATTACAAAAACAAACAC
>DIZP01000007.1:1554-2256 GCA_002429375.1 bacterium UBA6025
GTTTGACATCGTATTGGTTGATTTGGGGGTGTCATCACCACAACTCGATAAGAGTGAACGAGGTTTTTCTTTTACAAATAGTGGCCCGCTTGATATGCGGATGGATCGACGCCAAGGCGTAAGCGCAGAAACGCTGGTTAACACCGCCTCTGAGCACGAACTAACCCGTATCATTACCCAATATGGTGAAGAGCCGTTGGGTTTTGCCAGACATATTTCTACGGCGATTGTCAGCAGCAGACCACTTTTCACAACTGAAGAACTCGCCAGCCTTATCAAAGACACCTATCGCGGCAAATGGAAAAAGACACATCCTGCCACGCGTACCTTTCAAGCACTCCGGATTGCAGTCAACGACGAGCTACGGCAAATCGAAGACCTACTGCCACTTTTGCCACGCCTGCTCAACCCAGGCGGGCGATTGGGCATAATTAGCTTTCACAGCTTAGAAGATCGCTTGGTCAAACGCTACTTAAAAGAGCAGTTTGACCTCGGACTCGAAGCTGAACTTCTGCCACTGACCAAAAAGCCAATTGCCGGAAACGTTTACGACGTTCACAATCCGCGGTCGCGAAGCTCAAAGTTTCGTGCCGCAGTGAAAAAATAAAACAAACAGAGGGAAGGGGCAAAACCATGCCAATCCACATCACAGTACAGTACGCTGACGTAGCACAAGTTGTTGCGGTCCGCGTAAAATAAATT
>DIZP01000007.1:2569-4139 GCA_002429375.1 bacterium UBA6025
ACGTCGCAATACAGCGGTAGTCGTCGGCAGCAAAATTGGTCGCGTAACCAAAACACTGTCGCGTTTATCTCATCTGTCAAACTTGGCCCCGTCGCTCATACCGTGCTGGTCGCACTTATGATTACTGTGCTCGGCTTGATATACTTGACACAGGCCACCCGTGCCACAAGCTATGACTATGAAGCGCAAAAGATTGATAGTCAGATCGCGGATCTGAATACCAAAAAGAGTGATCTTGAGGTTGAAAATGCTCGCCTGACCGCGCTGGAGACAGTCAAGAACAGCAGCGTCGCTCGTGAAATGACCACTGCAACCGGAACCGAATACGTCCACGAATAATATTATGAAACTAGAATTACAAGAAGGTAGTCGATCCCGCATTCTAGCGGTCTTGGTGCTTAGCATCATGGCCGTCTTTGTCGGTCGTCTTTTTTATCTGCAGATTATCCAACACAGCTATTATTCCAGCCTGGCTGACAACGAACAGATAAAGCGGTTAACTATTCCAGCCAAACGCGGATTGATTTATGCGCTCGATGGCAACAAGCCGGTGCAGCTGGTGATGAACGAAACGGTTTACACAGTGTTTGCTGATCCGCAGACCACCAAAGACGACAGTAAAATTATTGATGTTATTCGCCGGATTGCTGGAGGCAACGCCCGCTCTGACCTTCAGGGCCTGCTGGGCAACAAAGACAGCCGTTATCAGATATTAGCCACGAAAATTACGCGTACCCAGGCAGATAAAATTAAACAAGAAGGGCTGAAGGGGATTGGTTTTCAACAAGAGAGTCAACGGGTCTATCCCGAGGGGTCACTTGCCGCGCAAACGCTGGGATTCGTCGACTTTTCGGGTAACGGGCAGTACGGCGTCGAAGGAAAGTTAAATGCGCGGCTCCTGGGACACGACGGCCTGCTGCAATCGGTAACAGATGTGAGTGATGTCCCTCTGACGATTGGTAATCGAAACATCAATAAACCCGCGGTTGATGGCGAGAATCTTGTCCTGAGTCTTGATCGTAATGTCCAGTCATATACCGAACAGGCGCTCGCGGCGGGACTGAAGCGAACTGGTGCAACCGAAGGCAGCGTTATTGTTATGGACCCTCGAACGGGACAGATTATGGCCATGGCCAATCTGCCAACCTACCAACCGGCAGAATTTAACAAAGTCCAAGACGGTGCGGTATTTAATAATGCAATCGTTTCGGCGCCGTATGAACCAGGTTCTGATATTAAAACATTGACGATGGCTACTGGCATCGATAAGGGCGTCGTGACGCCCACCTCGACCTACGTCAATACCGACTACATTACCGTTGATGACCAAGAGATTTCAAATGCCACTCATGGTCACACCGGGGCGATAACTTTTCAAACGGCGCTTAATTACTCGCTCAATACTGGCTTTGTGACGGTCGCGCAGCGGCTTGGTGATGGTTCCAGCATTACACTAGGGGCTCGCAACACGATGTATGACTACTTTTATAATAAATTTAAACTGGGGCAGCTGACTGGTGTAGAGGTGAGTGGGGAACTGCCGGGTACCATCATTGCGCCCGATCAACCC
>DIZP01000007.1:4445-8881 GCA_002429375.1 bacterium UBA6025
GATACCATGATTCAGGTTGCTGCCGCCTTTAGTTCAATCGTTGACGGGGGTCAATACCATAAACCAACGGTTATTGCCGGGAAGATAGACAACAAGGGGAGCTATATGGCCAATCCAATAGCGCCGCCATTGAGAGCAATCAGCCAGACGGCTGCTGACCAAGTTCGTGAGATGACACATACGGCCCGTGGGCTCGTCTTCGCCAGTAACGATAAGCCTGGTTATGAAATCGGCGGCAAGACGGGTACATCGCAGACGCTAATCAATGGCAACTATAACAATAATCAAACCGTCGGCACCTACTTGGGCTATGGGGGTGACGTCACGCCCAGGTATGTCATAATGATACAGGTATCAGGTAAAAATAAAGCCCTACAGGGTGCAAGGGATGCCGGACCAATATTTACGGACATATCAAACTGGATGATTGACTACTTAAAACTACAGCCGAAGGGGTAAACAAATGGAAGCACTAACATCTGTCAATTTAGCACACGAGCTCACAAGTACCTTTATTTTGAGTGTGGCGGCTTTTTTGCTTGCAATGTTCCTGACTCCGATCTATACGTTTTTGGCCTATCGCTATAAATTTTGGAAACGGCAGCGTAGTACCAGTACGACAGGCGAAAAGCTCGAAATATTTACCAAGCTTCATGCCAACAAGTTCAAGCGCAATATTCCCACGATGGCCGGGCTGGTATTCGTCATCGCTATTAGTGTCGTGACGCTCTTTAACCTCAATCGTGGCCAAACGTACCTGCCTTTAGCGGCGCTCATTGGTGGGGCATTCGTCGGGCTACTGGATGACATCATTAATCTTCGAGGCCACGGCACAGGGGTGGCAGGGTTACGTTCAAGTTTGAAATTCGTGATGATAACGGCGATTGGGCTCGGTCTTGGTTGGTATTTCTTTGCGAAGATTGGCATCGATGTCGTGCATGTGCCATTTTTGGGTGATTGGACGCTTGGCTGGTTGATTATACCGCTGTTTGCTTTTGTCATCGTAGCAGCTGGTAACGCAGTGAACATCAGCGATGGTCTGGACGGTTTGGCCGGTGGCCTGGTATCGATTAGCTATGGTGCCTTTGGGATTATCGCCATACTCCAGGGTCAGTTCTTCTTGGCTGGTTTTTGTTTTACGGTAGTGGGCTCACTCCTCAGTTACTTGTGGTTTAACATATATCCGGCTCGGTTTTTCATGGGAGACGTCGGTAGCTTCGCTCTCGGAACATCGCTCGGTGTGGTGGCAATATTGACCAATACGTTATTCCTCCTGCCGATTATCGGCTTCGTCTTTGTCGTTGAAGCTGGTTCGAGTTTGATTCAGATTGTCAGCAAGCGAGTATTTAAACGAAAAGTATTTATTTCTGCGCCGATTCACCACCATCTTGAAGCGATTGGTTGGCCAGAGACAAAAGTCACGATGCGTTTTTGGGTGATTGCGTATGTGGCGGCTTTTGTAGGGGTACTGTTGGCTTTGGCGGGGGGTCATATCTAGCATGGCATCGGCGGGCCGATCACAGGCGTTAGTCGCGGCACTTCATACTCCAGGGCAGTCTGAGGTGGCATCTGTGCGACGTCACCGTCCCGACTACTACATAGTTCTCTTTATGGGCTTATTGATGTTGTGCGGTCTTATCATCATCTACGCGATTGGGCCGCAACGCGCGAATGTGCTGAATAATTCGTACGGGAGTGATTACAGCGACAGTTATTTCTTCATCAAGCAGGCGATTAGTCTGGTGCTCTCGTTGGTGGCCTTCGGGGCGATGGCGACAGTATCGTACGTCTGGGTTGTCAAAAACGGAAGCAGGTTGCTGTTGATTGGGCTTGCCGCCTGTGCCATTTTGGCCGTCGCGGGGTGGGCGCACTTAGGGATTGCCCAAGAGAGTCTCGGTGCAACTCGCTGGTTCAACTTAGGCCCCCTCGGTAGCCTGCAGCCAGCCGAGATACTTAAGTTCGGCGTTCTCGTCTTTGTCGCGGGATTTTTGGGGACTAAGGCAAAACAGGGGAGGGTCAATGACGTTCACGGAACCCTGGTGCCAATCGGCATGATTACCGCTCTATCGATGTTTTTTATCATTATTATTCAGCAAGACCTTGGTACAGGCATTGCACTGACGAGTATCATAGCGACGATGTTGCTCATTGCCGGGATTAGCAAAAGGATTGGATTTATCATATTCGCGGGTATCTTGGTTCTTGGCGTGGGGCTCATTATCGTCGCGCCGCACCGAGTTGGGCGTATTAGCACCTTCTTTAAAGGTGATAGTAGCTCAACGAGCGACGCCGGAAGTTACCATGTCGAGCACGCCAAAATAGCCATCGGGACGGGCGGATTGTTTGGGGTTGGCGTCGGCAATAGCGTTCAGGCAACTGGCTATTTGCCTGAGGCCATTAATGACTCGGTGTTCGCGATTATGGGAGAAACGTTCGGTTTTGTTGGTCTGGTGACAATCTTGGGCCTATTCGGATCGTTGTTGATGCGGCTCCTGAAAGTGATGGACCATCTGGTAGACCTCCGCCTTAAGTTACTGGTCGCGGGTGTCTTTGGCTGGTTCGGTGCGCATGTTATCCTTAATGTAGCGTCAATGATAGGGATTTTCCCGCTCACCGGAATCACGCTACCACTACTCAGTTTTGGTGGTACGAGTATGATATTTATTGCTGCAGCGCTTGGCCTGGCATTCCAACTATCGCGCTATACCGTTCATCCATCAAGGTTAAAGGAGGCATCATATGAAGATTCTAGCAGTCGGCGGCGGGTCGGGCGGTCACGTCACACCAGTCGTCGCAGTTCTTAAAGAGCTAAAAAAGCGGCATCCTCAAGCCGAAGTTCGGTTTTGGTGTGACAAAAAATTTGCGTCGCAGGCCCGGGCATTGCTGGGGCACCTCGATCCGAATTTACCCGTTCAGACAATCGCCTCCGGCAAATTACGGCGCTACTACCACTTATCCGTCCTGCGCCAATTACTGTGGCCAACATTGGTACTGCTGAATATTCGGGATGGATTTTTGGTCGTTCTCGGTTTTATGCAAAGTCTTGCTAAATTTGTATTGTGGCGCCCCGACGTCGTTTTTACCAAAGGTGGCTATGTTTGCCTCCCTGTTGGATTAGCGGCTAAAATTTTGAGGATACCACTGGTCATTCATGACTCCGATGCGCATCCGGGTCTGACTAATCGAATCCTGTCAAAGTGGGCGACGGCGATTGCCACTGGCGCGCCGCTCGAGTATTACTCGTACCCCAAGGCAATATCGCGTTACGTTGGTATTCCGATAGCCGACGAATTTCATCCGTTTTCAGTCAGTGAGCGCCAAGCGGCGAGGGAGTTGTGGGGGATTGATCCGAATCGTCCGCTGATTGTTATCACTGGTGGGGGACTCGGCGCGACCCGTATCAACGATGTTGTGACCGAAACACTTCACGACCTGCTTAAGTTAGGTTCAGTCGTTCTGGTTGCTGGAGCGGGCCAATACGATGAGCTTCGGAGCCTGACACCCCCAAACGATAGTCATTTTCAGCTGCACGCCTTTGTCTCGAGTGGAATGGCGGCGTTGCTCGGTGGGGCTGATGTTGTCGTGACGCGAGCAGGTGCCACGACCATCCTCGAACTGGCGGCGTTGGCCAAGCCGACTATCTTGGTTCCTAACGGCAAATTAACAGGGGGACATCAACTGAAAAACGCGGCGGTTTACGCGAACGCGGACGCCGTTGTCGTCGTTGATGAGCAACGCATGCTAGACAATCCAGTAGTTTTGGGTCAGGCGATTGAACGCGTCTTGACCGAGACTGAGGTCGCATCAGCGATGGCAATAAAATTCTCCGCCTTTGCTCGGCCACACGCTGCGCGCAACATGGTAGATATGATCCTCGATGCTGTCAAATAAGTTATACTAGTCATAAGTATTATGGGTATCTTTCATAAAAAAACATCAAATATGCCACGTCGCCGACAGTCGGCGAGTGACCCTATTCGTCAGGTGGCTGATACTGAGCGACAAAACCTTTTTCAACGCAATCGGACACTGACAGGCAGTACTTCGAACAAACTGAGCGCCACCCATCATTCGACCGACCTCCAGTCACCACGCACGCACGTCCATCACTTGGCGCTCAGGCGGCGTAAGGTGGGTACTATCCTGCTGATTGTGCTGACTGGGGCTGTGCTTTTGCTGTGGTTACTGACGCAGTTCACCGCCAATGTGGTTGTCAGTATTTCAGACACGACGATGTCCCAACCAATCGATACCGCCATATATCAGAAGGCGATTGATGACTACCTGGGGCGAAATCCCGTGAGTCGATTGCGTTTCGCGATGGATCAGTCCAATCTCAGCGCCTATCTGTCGCAAGTCCTGCCGGAAGTTGAGGGTTTGACGCAGACGAGCTTCAGTAACATTGGCGCCACCGACTTTGCCCTGACAATTCGAAA
>DIZP01000007.1:9104-10256 GCA_002429375.1 bacterium UBA6025
GAGGATATGAGTAAGACACTCGGTTACTTTGCGAGCCGTGGCGAAGCGCCAGCCTATGTCGACGTGAGGGTGAGCGGCAAAGCTTTTTATAAGTAGATGCTAGGGCAGTCCACTGCCTCACTCTGCTATTGTTCTTATTTTGTTCTATATTCAAGATTAATATCATTTGTGTAAAAAAACATACATAAACATTATAATTACGAAAAAGCAAATAATACGAAAACAGACGGGCAGGGAAGTGTCAAAATGTTTTCACAGAAAAAGCAAATAGACACGTACATGGCATTGTGGATAAATCGGCATGGGCGTTAGTGGTAAATCTTACAGCCCTGCCGTACGCGCTCAGCATGCCTGCGTAGTGGCGGTCAATGTATGTGGGTATACAATGAACTGATGAACGAAACTATTAAATGCAGAGACTGAGTGACTACTCCACTCGCAACCCCGACGGCTGGTTTTTGGCACTCTGGGAGACGCATGGATAGTCATCTATTGGACCTATATCTAATGTCGTAAAAGATATATTGTGCGACGTATAATCACTCGGCTGATTATGACTACTCATTCACGCCTACTCACCGATTTTTTGTCCTTTTGTCTTCCGCGACTTTCGTGTTGGCTTCTCACTCTTCTTTGTCCTTCATACTGCTTCTTCGCGTGGCCTGGCTAATCATTATATTGGGAATATTCTGTAGGCATATGAATCTGCGCAGAATATCTCAGCCCAATCAGCTCGATCATAATCAGTCACGGTACAGATAAAAGATGTTCTATATTTGTTCTATATCGTACTGGCTTTATTCTGTCGTTATTTATGGCGGAAGCGGGTGTGGGTATCGATGGACGATTAATCTAGTGCAGATACAGTTCGTTCGAATCTGACTGTCCGCTCGTTGTCGGTGCTTGGCTCAGCGTCTCGGCAGGCATCGAGGGTTTTCTTTTCCGAGTTCGAGTTCGTTTTTTCTTCGTTGGGTCAGAACCAAAAACACCAGGCGCAGGAGCTGTCCCCTGCTCTGTCGCGACAGGTCTTGGCGTGACAGTTTGTGATTGCGCATTAATGGGCCATTGGCGGGCTTGAGCGGTCGATTGTGGGCGGTTGGACTGGAGGTGTTGCGGTGGTTGAATAGCTAGACTGATCTCTTGCTCAATCTC
>DIZP01000017.1:0-437 GCA_002429375.1 bacterium UBA6025
TCGATGAGACGAGCAAATACATTCGACCAAGCGAAAATACAATGGACTTTGCTTTTATGTTTATCCCCAGCGAGTCACTCTATTATGACCTGCTGATTGGCGATGTCGGTACGGGGTCGAGCGCCCGTGACCTGATTGAATACGCCTTTCGTGATAAAAAGGTCATTATCGTTAGTCCNNGGCGAATACTACCTTGAGTCGGTCCTCGACAATATTTTGCCTTCCAAGAACTTCCAGATGCAGTACAAATTTAAGGACGGTGAGACCGTAGACGCGGTTGTCTTCCTCGACAAAGGTCAGATATTGTCGATTGACAGCAAATTTAGTCTGGAGAATTATAACCGAATGGTCGGTGAAAATAGTAAACCGGAGCGGGAGAAGTTGCTGGCAAAGGTACGGATGGACCTCAAAAGTCGCATCGATGAGACGAGCAAATA
>DIZP01000017.1:609-1025 GCA_002429375.1 bacterium UBA6025
TATATGCAAAAGCTCGGCAATGCGCTGGGTACCACGGTCAATCACTATAATGGCGCCCATAAGGAGCTCGGTAAGATTGATAAGGACGTCATCAAGATTGCTGGTGGTGATCCGAGCGTCGAAGCGCTCTTGCTTGACAAGCCACATACCGACGATTAATAGATAAATCCAAATAAAATACCTCGCATGATGCGAGGTATTTTATTATCTAACGGGGAGAACTAGTCTCGACCGCCATCGCTTTCAACTCGCATGATATCGTGCAAGATGAAACCGAGTACGCCACCAATGACTGGGGCAAGAATGTAAACGGCAAGTGGCCACAGTTCCCATTTAAGTGCACCAAGTGATAGTGCAACTGCAGGGTTGATGACTGCGCTTCCACCGACGTAGGCTGCGGCTGAGGCAGCAAGCAG
>DIZP01000017.1:1383-2916 GCA_002429375.1 bacterium UBA6025
CCCAAAGACGGCGAGCCGGTAGCTGAACCGGAACAGGTAACAAAAGAGCCCTATTTTAACGAAGAAACATTTGCGCAGCCAGAACCAGCGCCGGTAGCGGCTGAAACGCCTGTCACCGTTAATACGTTCAGTTCGATACCAAGCGAGACGGTACCAGAAAATATCCCCCCTACTCCCCTATTTCCTGAACAGACCGTTGTTACTTCAACAACACCCGTTGCTGTTCCGGCACCCGAGACCGTAGTACAGCCTCCGAAAAAGAAAAGCCGGCTGTGGCTGTGGTTGACGCTTGGCGCCGTTTTGTTGATCGTCGCAGGTCTGTTGGCGGGTTTCTTTGTCGCCAAGAGTGCGGCTGACACGGCAGCCCATGCCTATACCAGCAGCGTCACGGGTTATCTCGATAATGTTTACGACGCTGCCACAAGTGCGGCGACCAATCCAAGTGATGTCCAAAAAGCCGTTGAGGCGATTAAAGCTCCTGTTCTAGCGTCAACTCCGTTGGGGAGCGTGAGCGGCGATTATACGGCCGCCGGCAAGCTCCAAACCGAAGTTACTGGAAAAGTTGACGCCTTAGTAACAAAAATTAAGGGGTACGCTCAGGTTCATGCATTTTATTCGGACTACCTAGCTTTGTATACCGACTTGCAGACACTCGATACGTCAGGTGCCGCAGCCATTGCAGCCAGTAGCAAGCCACGTGTCTTGGAATATTTGAATAGTTTTCGTGACAAATTAGACGAGGTAAAAAATTTATCCACCAAGGCGGCTGTACCGAGCGACATACGCGCCAGCGTTGCAGACCTTGGCCGTGTGTTTGGCGAGATGCACACCAACTGGAGCGCCATGGTGAGCGCCTTTAATAGTGGCAACAGTGCCGCATACGATGCTGCCTATGCCAACTACAAAAAATCAAACAGCGAGTTAAGTGGCGTGCAGCGTCCGATTAACGATTACTTCGATGCGTTATCGAGCAAAACCCGCGATAGCGCAAAAGAACTTCAAGCCTACAGGAATACAATTAAGTAACGTATAATAAAGAACAGTTATGCAAAGTATAGATGATGTCCGCCATGCTCTCTTGGCCAAGGTAGTTACGAGCGACAACCCGCGCGATATCTTGAAGGCTGCTGAAATCAAGGCGCTATATAGCAATCTAGTCACACTTGATCCCAGCGAGCGGGGAGCCTATGGCAAAGCTGTTAATGACCTTAAAGTTATGCTTGAGGCGGCTATCGTCGACCGTGAAACCGCTTTAGAGGGCGAAACAGTCCAACCATTGGACGTGACCGCTCCCTGGGATATCAACGCTGGTCCAGTTGAGTTACTGCCGACCGAGCAGGGCACACAACACCCGTTGACCAAAGAACTGGAAGTTGTGATTGATATCTTTACCCGTATGGGTTTTGCGGCGATTGAATCGCGCCAAATTGACGACGATTTTCACATGTTTGAAACGTTGAACTTTCCAAAAGACCACCCGGCGCGCGATGGCTATGATACTTTTCGGACCGAAGAAGGTTTTATTCCACCGGC
>DIZP01000017.1:3149-5319 GCA_002429375.1 bacterium UBA6025
GAGGCGGGTGGTCAGATTGCCAGCGTGAGTTACGGGCGTGTCTTTCGCAATGAGGATGTTGACGCCACGCATGAACACACGTTTTATCAGTGCGAAGGCGTGTTCGTGAGCGAGACGGCGACACTGGCCGACATGCTCGGTACCCTGCAGGCGTTTTTCGAAGCCTATTACGGACAAACACTCAAGATAAAAACCCAGCCGGCCTACTTCCCTTTTGTCGAACCGGGTTTGGAGTTTGCCATCGAAAAACCAGCTGCTTTAGGTGGTCAGTCGGGTGAATGGCTCGAGATGTTGGGCTGCGGGATGATTCATCCGAACGTTCTTACGGCTGCCGGGATTGATCCAACCAAGTACCAGGGGTTTGCGTGGGGCGGTGGCATCGAACGATTAGTCATGTTGAAGTACGGTATCGAAGACCTGCGTTATTTTGAATCCGGTAAATTAGCTTTTTTGAGGAAATTTGTTTCATGATTATCTCTGTCAATTGGTTAAAAAAGTTCACTGACATCGATCTACCGATTGACGAGCTGACGACTCTGATTGGTGCTCGTTTGGTGGAAATCGAAAAGGTGATTGACCTAAGTGCCAAGTACCAAGACGTTATAGTGGCCAGGGTGGTCGAGTGCGCACCGATCGAAGGAACCGACCACTTGAACGCCACCAAGATTGATGACGGCGGTGTTCGGAAAGACGTCACACGTGACGACAACGGCCTGATACAGGTCGTATGCGGCGCGCCGAATGTCCGTTCTGGGATGTTGGTTGCCTGGTTGCCCGCGGGATCGACGGTCCCAGAGACGTTCGGGGGGCTCGAGCCGTTTGTGCTTGGGGTGCGTGATTTGCGTGGCGTGACGAGTAACGGTATGCTGGCCAGCGCCAAAGAACTTGATCTTTTCGATGATCATACCGGTATCCTTGAGATTGACAAGGAGCTTGAAGTTGGTGCGGGCTTTGCGGCGGCTTATGAATTGAACGATTACCTACTTGATATTGAGAATAAATCACTGACCCACCGACCCGACGCTTTTGGCGTGATTGGTTTTGCCCGTGAAGTCGCGGTGATTACCGGGAAAGCATTTACGACCCCGGAGTGGTTGGCTAATACCCACCCCATCTTTACCGCTAAAGACGGCGCTGTACAATCGCCAACAGTTACCATCGATGATCCTGAGCTATCTGCCAGGTACCAGGCAATCGTACTGGGCGGCGCAGACAATACGCGCCAGTCACCGCTTGAAATTAAAACCTACTTGGCCCGGGTCGGCGTGCGCCCGATTAGTGCAGTGGTTGACGTCACTAATTATCTGATGATGCTGACTGGTCAGCCACTTCATGCCTTTGACTATGACAAGCTCGTGGCTGTCTCTGGCGGTGAGGCAACGATTCATGTCCGCGCTGCTCAACCGGACGAAACGCTCGAATTACTCGACGGGCGAATTGTTACGTTGAGCCCCGACGACATTGTGATTGCAGCCGGTGACACGGCGGTTGGTTTGGCTGGTGCAATGGGCGGTGCCAATACAGTGATTGACACCACTACGAAAAATATCATTGTTGAAAGTGCCACGTTTAACCTATATAAATTGCGGGCTACGCAAATGCGTCACGGCATCTTTAGCGAAGCGATTACTCGTTTCACCAAAGGTCAACCGGCTGAATTAACTGCCCCCGTGCTAGCAGACGCCGTCCGTTTGCTCGGTGAGTGGTCCGGCGCCAAAGTCGTCAGCGGTATCTGCGAGGCGACGGGGACGGTCGGTGGGACTCCATCGATTACTATTACGGCCACGCGTGTTAACGCTATTCTGGGGACGACTTTTACGACCGAAGCTATTGAGCAGACATTACGGGGCGTTGAATTTGCCGTGAGAGTCGACGGCCCAACTTTGGTTATCGAACCACCGTTTTGGCGTGGCGATATTCATATTAGCGAAGACGTTATTGAAGAAATTGGTCGTCTGCACGGCTTTGACGCAATCGTCCCGACGCTGCCTGGACGCAATTTTAGCGCGGTCGCACCCAGCGCCTTCGATGAACTGCGTACCCGTGTACGCCAAGCGCTTGCGCGAGCCGGAGCCGGCGAGGTACTGACCTATAGTTTTGTGCATGGTGATGTCTTGAAAAAAGTTGGTCAAAAGCTTGAGGATTCGTACCAGATAACCAACTCGATTAG
>DIZP01000017.1:5732-6050 GCA_002429375.1 bacterium UBA6025
AGTTGACATTTATCAGCCCGAAGTTGGGACGACCAAGAACGTCACGATTCGTCTGCGTTTGACTTCACACACCAAAACATTAACTGCAAACGAGGTAAACCTCGTCGTCGAGGGTACGAGCCAGAACGTGGTGGCTCAACTCGGGGCAACTGTCGTTTAAAGGACGAGGTTTGCTATAATAGAGACAGTAATTTTGAGAAAGATAGGGAGATGTACTGTTAATGGCGTCAAATGATAGAGCACAACGAATTGGAATATGGATTATTGCGGTGGTCATGACCGTGGGAACGATTGGATCGTTTGCGGTGATTATTCTGC
>DIZP01000017.1:6298-6583 GCA_002429375.1 bacterium UBA6025
ACGGAAGTCCTCCAAGAGGGAACGGGTGAAGCAGTTAAGGCAACCGATTCTATCAACGCCAGCTATTTCGGCTGGACGTCAGACGGCGTTATTTTTGATAGCAGTAAGAAGAAAGATAAAAGCGATGCGCCCGTCACTTTTCCTTTGAGTGGCGTCATTAAAGGTTGGACAGAAGGACTGACTGGTGTTAAGGTCGGCAGTATCGTTCGCCTGACAATTCCTTCGGACAAAGCCTACGGTGCGACCGGCCAGGGACCGATTCCTGCCAATGCCCCGCTTGAATTT
>DIZP01000017.1:6665-9582 GCA_002429375.1 bacterium UBA6025
AATTAAAGACGTCATTATGGTAGGTGCTGGCCCAAGTTCTCTGGCCGCCGCCATTTATACTACTCGTGAAAATATCGGGACGGTCTTATACGAAAAAGGCGCCGTCGGCGGCTTGGCCGCTATCACCGATATAGTCGACAACTATCCAGGTTTTCCAAACGGGGTTGAAGGACTGACGCTCGCCAGCCAGCTCGAACAACAGGCTAAGCGNNCCAATGCCCCGCTTGAATTTATTGTGATAATTAATAAAATCGATAACACGGCACCAAGCCCAAAATAATACAACAATAGCGTCTTGCTAAATGCTACCGACGCTATATATACTGTAGGAAGCTATTATAAAAAGAAAGTAATGCATTATATGGATACAGAAATTAAAGACGTCATTATGGTAGGTGCTGGCCCAAGTTCTCTGGCCGCCGCCATTTATACTACTCGTGAAAATATCGGGACGGTCTTATACGAAAAAGGCGCCGTCGGCGGCCTGGCTGCTATCACTGATATGGTCGACAACTATCCTGGTTTTCCCGACGGGGTTGAAGGCCTGACACTCGCCAGTCAGCTCGAACAACAGGCTAAGCGCTTTGGCGCGAAAATCGAATTTGGTGATGTGTCGGCCATTCGTGACGAGGGCGACGTTAAGGTGGTGACGGTTGACGGCAGTGAAGTACGGGCAAAAACAATCTTGATTGCGACCGGCAGCGACTATAACAAAGTTGGTGTGCCTGGCGAAGCTGAGTATTATGGCCGAGGCGTTCATTATTGCGCAACGTGTGACGGTGCCTTTTATCGTGATAAGCGGCTGGTTGTCGTTGGCGGCGGTAATTCAGCCGTACAGGAAGCAATCTTTTTGACGCGTTTCGCGTCTCATATCGATCTGCTTGTTCGGAGCACGATTAAGGCCAGTGAAATCTTGCAACATGATTTGCAGCCACTTGTCGACGCTGGCAAGATTACCGTTCATCTCAATTCGCCAATCACAGAGATTGTTGCAGTTGAGGGGAAAGTAACTTCCGTTCTGGCAACTAAAGACGGTGAGCCGCTAACAATTGAGATTGATGGAGTCTTTATCTTTGTCGGCCTCAAGCCGAATACTCAGTTTTTGGCCGGCAGCGGCATTGAGCTCGATGAAGTTGGGCTTGTCAAGACCGATCATAAGTTGCAGACGAACATCCCCGGAATCTTTGCCAGCGGTGATGTCCGAAGCGGTGCGACCATGCAGATTGCTAGTGCCGTCGGTGAAGGTGCCTCAGCCGCACTCTCGATTCGTGAATATATCGACGAACACAAACACACGCACGCGTAGTCTAGACGATAACGGTGCGCAGGAAATCCTCTAACTGTTTAATGGTTCGGGGATTTTCGGTTTGGAGGGCAATTTCGCGCGTGCCAAGCAGAACACCGGCATTGACGAAATTATGAGAACCAGTCATGGCAACCCGACGCCCATCGGGCATATCGAAGAGCATGAACTTGGCGTGTAAATATCGCGATTTGGTATAAAGAGTTTTATGTCCGCTCAAAAACATCCCGGTACGAATCACGGCCCGATTAAGATGATGGGCGTTTGACGGCGGATTGAAATAGAGGCGAGAACTGGTTTTTTTCAGTAGCCCACTTAGTTTGCCGGTAGGGCAATATTGCGACACCAAAGTGACATGGGTCGCTTCTGCGGCCAGCTGGCAGGCACGACGATAAATAATCGAATCACCCACAAAGCCGCCATCAATCAGGACCGTGTCGTCACCGTGCTTGAAGCTATGGCTGCGATAGGAATAGTCACCAGCATCAGCTCGAACTAGACGGTGGTATTCGTCGATTAATCTGTCGGCCAACAAGCCATCGTCGATGGTGAGCATATAATCATTATTCTCGATGCCTTTTTTATATAGATTAACGCCACCGAACGAATAGACTGTATCGTCGACCATACACCATTTGATGTGGGTACGACCACTAAAAAGGGTAGCGTGCGACCTGCCAAGCCAGATAAACTTGACACCGCTGTTGATAAACCGCTTGCTCATACGGGTAGTTTTGCGGGACTGAGCGGTCCGATAGCGAGTAGGAAAGAAAAATCCGCTGAGTTCACCATAAGTAAAAATATCTGCCGAAACCTCAACGTCAACCCCGCGCTCGGCGGCTTCAGACAAGGCGTCTATGAGTTCGTCCGTCGAGGCGTCATCGGCCACTACCATAGTCAGTAAAGACACGCGTGTCTTGGCGAGTCTGATGTGCTGGGCGGCGTCTGTGACGTAGGCAGCGGGGAGTAATAGTTTTGGAAAGGACGTCATATGTTTACGATTATATCCTGTATGCCGAAAAACTGATATTATAAACAGTAACGTACATAACAAGAGGAGACCCACCATGGCAGACTTTAACCAGATTTTGACCCCAGGCGACGTCGATAACGGCGTCGTTAACGTTGTCATCGAAATCCCGACAGGCAGCAACAATAAAATTGAGTGGAACCGCGAAAAAGCAGCGTTTCAGCTTGACCGGGTCGAACCGACTATTTTTGCTAAGCCAACTAACTACGGCTTTATTCCGCAGACGCTCGATGAAGATGGCGATGAACTCGACGCGCTCGTCATAACCGACGAGCCACTGCCAACCGGCATCTTTCTAGAAGCCCGGGTTATCGGTGTGATGAAATTTGAAGACGATGGTGAGATTGATGATAAGATTGTGGTTGTCCCGGCCGACGACCGCGCCACTGGTGATGCTATTAGCACGCTCGGAGATATCCCCAAACAAAAACTCGATCAGATCGTGCACCACTTTACGCACTACAAAGACCTTAAAAAACCAGGCAGTACTATCGTCAAGGGTTGGGGTGACGTCGAAGAGGCTAAAACAATCATTCACCAGTCCATTGAGCGCTGGAACCAACGTTAGTTAAACACATGGTCGT
>DIZP01000017.1:9878-10176 GCA_002429375.1 bacterium UBA6025
GTCGGAGCGGTACGCATCCGTATGCGGCGTTTGAGCCTGACCTTCCTGGTGGAATTATCGAGGAACATGAAACGTTTGAAACGGGTGTGATTCGTGAAATCCTGGAAGAGACGGGAATCGTGGCCGATGTCGGTGGTCTGCGTCTTTTACACTCATCCGAGACAGGCTTACATAGTCAGACGATGTATGTGCTCCACTTAGACGCCACCACGCCGGCAGTCACGCTGAGCCGAGAGCACGATCAATACACCTGGGTGCCGATCGCTGAAGTCGGCGGGCTCGAACGATTGAGCCAGGT
>DIZP01000017.1:10472-11892 GCA_002429375.1 bacterium UBA6025
GCTACTTTGCTTTTTTACGATTCGTTTTTTGGCGAATAATGTTGGCGGCACCGGTAATACTATTAATGACCCCTAACTGTCTCAATTGGGAACGAAGCTTGTTGCGGGCGTGGGTCGTCGTGACGAGATCTTGCCACGCTTGTCGTGGCAGCGAGAGCTTGCGCGATACTACTTCGACGACATCGCCATTATGGAGGGGTTTGTCAAACGGATGGATCTTACCATTAACCCGGAAACTATAGGCGTGTTTTGCAATGTCACTGTGGACCAAGTAGGCAAAATCAAGCGGCAGGGCCCTTTCGGGAAGGTTATAAATATCGCCCTTGGGTGAATAGACGAAAATTCGGGTACCGAACAGGTCGATATTTAGCTGGTCAGTGGAAATATCCTCGTTGTTGCCCAGACGAATCGCAATGTCTTGAAGTTGGGTAATCCATTGGAGATGGGCGGGCAATGAAGCGCTCGTCTTGTTCTTTATGTAGTTTTTTGAACTTTTTTGATCGTGGTAGTGAAAGCTGGCCGCTAGCCCCCGTTCGGCGTATTCGTGCATTTCGTAGGTGCGAATTTGAAACTCGACAATTTGCTTTGCGGGGGTAATCACCACCGTATGGAGGCTTTGGTAGCCGTTGGGCTTTGGGATGGCAATATAATCCTTGATACGGCTAATCATTGGTTGGTACATAGAATGGAGGAGCCCCAGCACTCGGTAACAATCCTCTTTATTCTCGACCACGATACGGAGCGCCATTAAGTCGTAGATATCATCGATATTGCCGTCCACCTTTTTAAGTTTTTTGTACAGGCTATACAAGCTCTTGACGCGGCCGTTAATCTCGGATTCGATGTGGTGTTTTTTCAGTTCGGCTTCAACGTCGATTTTGACAGTCCCAAGCTTGCGGGTACTTTTACTCAGGCGCTTCTTCATCTTGGCTTGAAGTTGTTTGAATTCGGTTGGCTCAAGATAGCTAAAAGCGAGTTCCTCGATTTGCATCCGCACCCGCCCCATACCCAAGCGGTCGGCCATAGGCGCGAACACCTCAAGCGACTCACGGGCAATCTTGACTTGCTTATCAGCCGGCATGTACTGGAGTGTCGATAGGTTATGCAGGCGGTCGGCCAGCTTGATGATAATGACACGTACGTCCTGGCCGACGGCAATCAGAAGCTTGGAGAGATTATCTTTGGTTTGGGGGAGATAGTTGGCAAGGTCCTGCATACCGGCCCGGGCCTGCGACACTTTGGTGACACCGCTGACCAAAAAGGCGACGTCGCCACCGAACAGGGCCTCGATTTGTTCGATGGTGGCCTCGGTATCCTCTACCGTATCGTGGAGAACGCCAGCCAAGACGCTATCGATGTCCATGCCCCATTCGGTCAGGATACCTGCGACCGCCAGCGGGTGGATAATATAGGCTTCGCC
>DIZP01000017.1:12168-13246 GCA_002429375.1 bacterium UBA6025
TTTTTTGCACTTTCAGATGCCAGCAGTATATACTAGTCACTAGATATGCTAATGCTTATAGAAGGAGTGGGAATTTCATGAGCCAAACGAAAATTGGGATTAATGGATTTGGTCGTATCGGCCGAAACGCCTTTAAGATTGCTTTTGAGCGAGGCGATGTCGAAATTGTCGCAATCAATGATTTAACTGACACTAAAACGCTGGCTTACTTGTTGAAACACGACAGCAATTACGGTACCTATCATCACGAAGTTGGATTTGACGAGACGGGAATTATCGTCAACGGGACGCATGTCAAAGTTCTCGCCGAAAAAGACCCCGCCACCTTACCTTGGGGCGAACTGGGCGTCGAGCTGGTGATTGAATCAACCGGTCGTTTTACGGCCAAAGAAGACGCTGAACTGCACATCAAAGCTGGCGCTAAACGCGTGGTTATCAGCGGTCCAAGCAAAAGTGACGGCGTTGATACAATCGTACTCGGTACCAATGAAGATTCAATCGAGGGCGCGAGCGAAGTCGTCAGTAATGCCAGTTGCACGACTAACTCCCTTGGCGTCGTGATGGCCATTCTGGACGCGGAGTTCGGGGTTGAGAAATCACTCCTGACGACCGTCCACAGCTATACCGCCAGCCAAGCGCTACAAGACGCGCCCAGTAAAGACGTTCGCGAAGGCCGCAACGCAGCCGAGAACATGGTTCCTACCTCCACTGGTGCCGCGATTGCCGTTACTAAGGTCTTGCCACAGCTAGTCGGTAAGTTTGATGGATTGAGTATTCGTGTTCCGACGGCGGTTGTCTCTATCAGCGACATTACGGTCCTGTTGAGTCGCGACACAACGGTTGAAGAAATTAACGCCGTCTTTAAAAAAGCTGCCAACGAGCCATTTTACCAAGGAATCTTGGGCGTCAGTGACGAACCGCTTGTCAGCCGAGACTATATCGGCGATAGCCACTCGGGCATCGTTGATCTGTTGCTGACAAAAGTAGTCGGCGGCAACCTCGCGAAAATCATGGTCTGGTATGACAATGAATGGGGTTACAGTAACCGCTTGGTTGAACTAGTCGCGGATATTGGCCG
>DIZP01000017.1:13514-17335 GCA_002429375.1 bacterium UBA6025
GTCGGCGATGAAATACTGGATCCAAACGATGACTTTCCAGAGTTTGCCCAAGCCGCGGCCCTGCAAGTTATCGGCAGTGTCGACAAAGACCCACGGGCAATTTTGCTGTGTGGCGGTGGTCAAGGTATGGCTATGGCCGCCAACCGTTTTCGCGGTATTCGCGCCAGTGTGATCTGGGATGCTTATGAGGCCAAGATGACTCGTAATGATAACGACAGCAATGTGTTGTGTTTGCCCGCACGCGTGCTTGAAGACGACGACAAGGCCTGGCAAGGTATTCTCGAAACCNNGAACTAGTCGCGGATATTGGCCGCACCTTGCACAAATAAGGTTATAACGCTTATACTTTAATCATGAAAATATATCTAGGCAGCGATCACATGGGCTTTCACTTAAAAGAAAAGGTTTTTGCGTACCTCGCAAAGCACAGCTATGATGTCCAAGACGTCGGCGATGAAATACTGGATCNNNCGGTTGAAGAAATTAACGCCGTCTTTAAAAAAGCTGCCAACGAACCATTTTACCAAGGTATCTTGGGCGTCAGTGACGAACCGCTTGTCAGCCGAGATTATATCGGTGATAGCCACTCGGGTATCGTTGACTTGTTGTTGACAAAAGTAGTCGGCGGTAACCTGGCGAAAATCATGGTCTGGTATGACAACGAATGGGGTTATAGCAACCGCCTGGTCGAACTAGTCGCGGATATTGGCCNNCGTTGATTGCCTTGAAACCCCATTTGATTACGTTCCATGTCGAGACGGGTGTCAACCTGTTGCCAATCATGGAGCAGGTAAAAGCAGCCGGTATTAAAGCCGGAATCGCCCTCCTCAAGCCAACCGTGCCTTCAACCGTCAGTGCGATGGTTCAAGCGGCCGATCATGTCATGATATTTAGCGGTGATTTGGGCCATTACGGCGGGAGCGCCAGTATGATGCAGCTCGAGAAAGTCCGCCTTATCAAGGCGATAAACCCGAACGTTGAAATTGGCTGGGACGGCGGTGTCAGCTCGGATAATGCCTACACTCTCACCCAGGGCGGTGTCGACGTGCTGAACGTTGGTGGCGCCATCGCCAAAGCTGATGATCCTGCTAACACTTATGCTACACTGGTAAGAGAAATCAACAAACACGGAGTAATTTAGTGGTGAGTGGGCAACTAACAATTACACAGCTGGAACACAAGGCCAACGATATTCGAGAGGATATTATTCGGATGCTGCTGGCGGCTGGCAGCGGCCACAGCGCTGGTCCACTGGGCCTCGCTGATATTTTTGCGGCACTTTATTTTAATATCTTAAATTTTGATCCGAAAAACCCCGAATGGAAAGACCGGGACGTTTTCTTCCTAAGTAATGGACACACAATCCCGGCTCAATATGCGGCTATGGCCGAGGCGGGGTATTTTAATAAAGAAGAGCTGCTCACACTTCGAAAACTCGGGAGCCGTTTACAGGGTCACCCAGAACGAGAACGCTTGCCGGGTCTCGAGAACACCAGCGGGCCGTTGGGCAGCGGCCTGTCTCAAGCTGCTGGCTACGCCTACGCGCTCCAGTACCTTGACGATAGTAAACACCGGTTTGTGTATACCATTATGGGTGATGGCGAACTGGACGAAGGCAACATTTGGGAAGCGGCTATGTTTGCAGGCAAATACAAACTATCGCAGCTGATTGCTTTTATTGACCGCAACAATATCCAGATTGATGGCAATACCGAGGAAATTATGCCACTTGAGGATCTTCGCGGTAAATGGGAATCATTTGGCTGGCACGTGCTAGAAATTGACGGCCATAACATTGAAAGTATTATCGATGCGGCTAGTATGGGGCGAGCTATCTCTAATCGGCCGACGGTCATCATCGCCCATACCATCCCGGGTAA
The DNA here is from genome assembly GCA_002429375.1 of bacterium UBA6025. Lineage (GTDB taxonomy): Bacteria > Patescibacteriota > Saccharimonadia > Saccharimonadales > Saccharimonadaceae > UBA1547. The sequence goes on from DIZP01000017.1 coordinate 15,395, forward strand.
AGGCGTCGATTTTATGGAATTCGACTTTAAATGGCATGGCGTGGCGCCAAATAGTGAGCAGGCTAAGGCCGCTTTGCATAAGTTACGCACTCTTGACGGGCAGATTACTCATGAAGGAGCTGGTATATGAATCAGTATAACCTGAGCGACGACCTATATGGTGACGACGTGAAACTCGAGCCGATACGAGCCGGCTTTGGAAGAGGTCTGCGAGCTGCCGGCGAGGCTAACGTTGCCATTGTGGCGTTGTGCGCCGACCTGACAGAAAGCACTCAAATGCATCTGTTTAAGGAAGCCTTTCCGAAACGCTTTATTGAAATTGGTATCGCCGAACAAAATCTTGTTACGGTCGCATCAGGTCTGGCTCGGGCCGGTAAAATTCCGTTTACCAGTAGTTATGCGGCCTTTAGTCCGGGGCGAAACTGGGAGCAGATTCGCACAACGATTGCACTCAATAATCAGCCGGTAAAAATCGTCGGATCACACGCCGGAGTCAGTGTTGGTCCTGACGGTGCGACCCACCAAATGCTCGAAGATATTGCGTTGATGCGGGTGATACCTAATATGATCGTGATTGTGCCCGGCGATAGTCTCGAGGCCGAGAAAGCCACGCGGGCAATCGCCGAGAACGGTAAACCAAGTTATCTTCGGCTGGCTCGTGAAAAAAGCCCTATTTTCAGCACCTTAGATTCACCATTTGAAATCGGCAAAGCCTATGTTCTGCGTGAAGGACGCGACATTAGCCTGCTGGGCACCGGTTTGATGACCTACCAGCTGCTGCTGGCTGCCAAACTCTTGGCTGATCAGGGCATCGAGGCTGAAGTTGTCCACGTTCCAACCATTAAACCGCTTGACGCGGAAACAATCTTGGCTAGTGTTCGAAGGACCGGCCGCGTGCTGACGGCCGAAGAAGCTCAGATTAATGGTGGTTTTGGCGGTGCGGTTGCCGAGCTGTTATCCGAAAATCTGCCAACACCATTGAAGCGGGTCGGCATGCACGATCGCTTCGGTGAAAGTGGCGCTCCGAACGAACTATTAGACTATTTCGGATTGACAGGTGGTCGGATTGCGGATATTACCAAGGAATTTATTAATACCACCGCACAATACCACCGAGAATATTAAAGGAGACTGATTTATGGGCTTAACTATCAACCAAATTCGTGAAAATACTACCAGGGCCCGCCACCTTATGCAGCGCAGTCGGGCGCAGCATTTCGCAGTCGGAGCTTTTAATATTGACAACCAAGAAACGCTCATCGCGGTTGTTCAAGCCGCTCAAAAACTGAACGCACCGGTTCTAGTGGAAGTTAGCGACGGTGAAGTAAAGGCGCTCGGGCTTGAAAATATCCGTGACCTAGTTGACAACTACAAACTTCAATATGGTGTCGAAATCTATATTAATCTTGACCACAGCCCAACGGTCGAGGATTGTAAACGCGCCATAGACGTTGGCTTTGAGTTTATCCATATCGATATTTCGCAAGCCAATCATGAGGCCTCAACCGAAGAAATTATCGACAAGACAAAAGAAGTTGTTGAGTACGCCAAATTTACTGGTGCACTGGTTGAAAGTGAACCACATTATTTTGGTGGTTCGTCGAACGTTCATACCGAAACGATTGATTACGAAGAAATTAAAAAGACCTTTAGTACGCCCGAGGACACTAAGTCTTTTGTCGAGGCAACGGGCATCGATACCTATGCGGCGGCGGTCGGGAATTTACACGGTAAATATCCGGTGCCAAAAAAGCTTGACCTAGAGCTATTACAGCGAATACGCGATGCGATCACCTGTCAGATTAGTCTTCATGGTGGTAGCGGTACACCACTGCATTATTTTGAAGAGGCGGCTAAAATTGGCGTGAGCAAAATTAATATCAATAGCGACATGCGCTACGCGTTTCGCAAGGAACTCGAGAAAGTTCTGGCCGACAACCC
>DIZP01000017.1:17643-18137 GCA_002429375.1 bacterium UBA6025
TTCTTGAAGAGCTCGAAAGCCTTCGAACCGCACAAACACAAGGGTGTGCTATACGAGCAACTACCGCTCGGTCAAAAACTTGACCTCGACGAGGTCATATTTACGACTGGTGGAAACGTGACGAACGCGGCGGTGACGTTTGCTCGCCAAGGCCTTCACAGCAAATACATCTGGGCGCTGGGTTCGGACGTATCGAGCCGGGCCATACTAGACGCATTGGACAGCGACGGTGTCGACACCGGTGGTGTTGTTCAACACGACAGTTATCGGGCGAGCTATTCAACCATTCTGCTATCAGCCAGCGGTGAACGGACAATTCTGAATTACCATGGCACAGACCTCGCGGCCGACGGAAAGCTACTCGACCTAGACATTATCGCCTCGGCCGACTGGGTCTATTTGTCAGCCCTTGGTAACATAGACTTATTGGAAGTGATTATTACGAAATGTGCCAAGTACGGCGCAAAAGTGATGCTCAATCCGGCCGGTTCGGA
>DIZP01000017.1:18372-20234 GCA_002429375.1 bacterium UBA6025
GCACGGAGCCGTCACGACCGATGGCAAAAGCATCGTGACGGCCGGGATGTATGAAACAGTCCCCGTGATTGATAGAACTGGCGCCGGTGACGCCTTTGGCTCTGGTTTTTTGAGTCAGTTTGCCCAGGGTAAATCACTGAAGGATTCGATTCTATTTGCCAGCGCCAACTCGACGTCGGTGGTCGGTCAAATTGGTGCGAAAGCCGGCATACTGCATTTAGGCGTCACTTTACATGATATGCCGCTAACGGAGAAATCATTTTAGGAAAACATTATGGCNNCAGCGCAGTCGGGCGCAGCATTTTGCAGTCGGAGCTTTTAATATCGACAACCAAGAAACACTCATCGCGGTTGTTCAAGCCGCTCAAAAACTGAACGCCCCGGTTCTAGTGGAGGTTAGCGACGGGGAAGTAAAGGCGCTCGGGCTTGAAAATATTCGCGACCTGGTTGACAACTACAAACTTCAATATGGCGTCGAAATCTATATTAATCTCGACCATAGCCCAACGGTCGAAGATTGTAAACGCGCCATAGATGTTGGCTTTGAGTTTATCCATATTGATATTTCACAAGCCAATCATGAGGCCTCAACCGAAGAAATTATCGACAAGACAAAAGAAGTGGTTGAGTACGCAAAATTTACCGGCGCGCTGGTTGAAAGTGAGCCACATTATTTCGGTGGTTCGTCGAACGTTCATACTGAAACGATTGATTACGAAGAGATCAAAAAGACCTTTAGTACGCCCGAGGCCACTAAGTCTTTTGTCGAGGCAACGGGCATCGATACCTATGCGGCGGCGGTTGGGAATTTACACGGTAAATATCCGGTGCCAAAAGAGCTCGACCTAGAGCTATTACAGCGAATACGAGACGCGGTTACCTGTCAGATTAGTCTCCATGGTGGTAGCGGTACACCACTGCATTATTTTGAAGAGGCGGCTAAAATTGGGGTGAGTAAAATCAACATTAATAGTGATATGCGTTACGCATTTCGTAAAGAGCTTGAGAAAGTTCTGGCCGACAACCCCGACGAATATGCCGTCGTGAAACTGATGCCCCAAGTTTACAGCGCTGTCGAGGCAGTTGTCGAGGAAAAAATTAACGCCTTTGGCAGTGCCGGCAAGGCAGTCTCGTAGCTATGTCAACCGCGACCATTGTCACTATCGGCAAAGCTACCCAAGACGTATTCTTGAAGAGCTCGAAAGCTTTCGAACCACACAAACACAAGGGTGTGCTGTACGAGCAACTACCGCTCGGTCAAAAACTTGACCTAGACGAGGTTATTTTTACGACTGGTGGTAATGTGACAAATGCGGCGGTAACTTTTGCTCGCCAAGGCCTTCACAGCAAATACATCTGGGCGCTGGGTTTGGACGTGTCGAGCCGGGCCATACTAGACGCATTGGACAGCGACGGTGTCGACACCGGTGGCGTCATTCAACATGAAAATTATCGGGCGAGCTATTCAACCATTCTGCTATCAGCCAGCGGCGAACGGACGATTTTGAACTACCATGGCACAGACCTCGCGGCCGACGGAAAGCTACTCGACCTAGATATTCTCGCCTCGGCCGACTGGGTCTATTTGTCGGCCCTTGGCAACATAGACTTATTGGAAGTGATTATTACGAAATGTGCCAAGTACGGCGTAAAAGTAATGCTCAATCCGGCCGGTTCGGAGCTGAAAGAGATAGCAAAACTCAAAGCCTTACTGGAAGACGTCACCGTCTTAGCTGTTAACGTCGAGGAGGCTCGTCAGATTGTCGAAGGTCAATCGATGGAAGAGCTTGCCCGCCACGCTACCCACTATTGTTCCGTGGCGATTGTGTCTGACGGTCCGCACGGAGCCGTCACGACCGATG
>DIZP01000017.1:20490-21481 GCA_002429375.1 bacterium UBA6025
CATTTTAGGAAAACATTATGGCGAAATTTTTACAAAGTTTATTGCAAATTGACGAACCGCTATTTAGCGTTGGTATGAACCAGCTCGAAAAGGCGACAGGCTATAGTGGCGTCGATACGCGCTTGATTGCCGACATTACCCATGGCGCCCACGCTATTATGAGGAGGTTGGGGCTTGATCCAGCTGATAGCACAGGTAGAGAGCTCTACCAGGCACTGATAAGCACGGTGAAGCGTGGTACTTCTGAGGCGCTGCTATGTGATTCGGATTATATTCTGTTGGCCTTTGAAGGTAACGTCGTTTCTTTCAACTTGATTGATGTCATTGAAAACAGTCATCACGAGTTAACGTACGAGCAACGTATCATGAGTCATGGTCGGCGCAGTTTGCGTGGTGAAATCGTGCAGCGCTATCTTGAGCACGCCCGAACAGACAACGGGGTGATTCGGGACCAGGCGGCGGGGATTGGCCTCCTGCCCGAAGCCGATAAATGGTACAACGAAATCACAGATAATCATGCTCAACCAAAAGAACTGGGAGGCCACGACGGGCCACTGATTTTGAGTATCGGCGATATTGTTACCGATGCTTTTATTGCCCTGCGCGAAGATCAGGCCGAAGTCACGACTGACGAGCATGGCATTCATCGATTGAGTATGGAATTTGGTTCAAAACCGCCGTACGATCATGTTGATATCGTCCAAGCCGTGGGTAACAGCGCCAACGCCGCTGTGTCTTTTACGCGCTTGGGTCTTCGAGCCGGCCTGATGGCGTATCTCGGCAGCGACCAAGCGGGCAAAGATTCGCTTGACTACCTGGCGGGCGAAAAAGTCGATACCACGACCGTATCTGTTCAAGCAGGGTTAAAATCAAACTATCACTTTGCGCTCCGCTACGGGGCCGATCGCACGATATTAATTAAATACGAAGACTATAATTACGCGTGGCAAGTTCCAAGCGAAACGCCCGACTGGATTTATCTGAGTATGAT
>DIZP01000017.1:21777-23467 GCA_002429375.1 bacterium UBA6025
ATCGATTCAGGCGTTAGCCGACGGTTTGCATAATCTTGGTCCCAAGGTTGTCGTTATTACCGATGGTCCGAACGGGGCCTACGCGTCCGATGGAGAGAAACTGCTGGTGATGCCAAATTACCCCGATCCCGCACCGCCGTATGACCGAACGGGGGCGGGGGATGCCTTCGCCTCGACCGTCGTCGCAGCTTTGGCGTTGGGAGAATCATTGGAAACAGCCCTCAGGTGGGCACCGATTAATTCTATGAGTGTCGTGCAAAAACTTGGTGCGCAGGCGGGCTTACTTCGGCCCGATGAATTACAAAAACTTCTCGACGCTGCTCCGGAAGATTATATACCAAAGGAGTTCAAAGGATGAAATATCAAATTTGTGTATCAGGGGCAGCCGCTGGCGATACCGTCCACCCCGCCCACCAATTGGCTTTTGACCTCGGGAAAGCCATTGCCGAACGTGGTAAGACTCTTATTACCGGCGCGACCGTGGGGTTGCCGTGGTACGCTGCCCAGGGCGCATTCAGTGTCGAGGGAAAACGAGGTGTGTCAATTGGCTTCTCACCAGCCAGCTCGTTTCGCGAACACGTTGCCGTGTACAAGTTACCGACTGTCGAATTTGATTACATCAACTTTACCGGCATGGCCTACGTCGGCCGCGATGTCCACTTGGTCCGTAGCAGCGATGCCGTCATTACGGTTGGTGGCCGAATGGGGAGTCTCCACGAATTTTCAACGGCCCTTGAAAGCCGAAAAGTCTGCGGCGTTTTACTAGGTAGCGGTGGCTTAGCCGACTATATTCCGACATTGATTGAACATATCGATGCGCCAGGCGCAAAAGACATCATTTACGATACCGACCCAGTGCGGTTATTGGATAAGGTTATTGCAGCCCTTGATAAAAAATATATTGATTTTAATCACAATGGCGACGACAGCCATATTTCTGAAAATCGGGCTGGTCGCGGCTAGCACTGGCACACCGGAGGGTGGCATGACGCGATGTAACTGGGGTATAATAAGAAGTAATGGACCAAAAGTTTCATCTTCAATCACCCTTTCAGCCGACTGGTGATCAGCCGACGGCTATCAAGCAATTACTTGAGGGCCTTCATAGCGGTGTCCGCGAACAAACTTTGCTGGGAGTGACCGGGAGTGGTAAGACGTTTACGATGGCCAACATTATCCAGGATCGTCAGGTCCCGACGCTCGTCATGGCACACAATAAGACGTTGGCGGCACAGCTTTATAGCGAGTTCAAAGCCTTTTTTCCAGACAGCGAAGTCCACTATTTCGTCAGCTACTTTGACTATTACCAGCCGGAAGCCTACATGGCCAGCAGCGACACCTATATCGAAAAGGATAGTAAGATTAATGATGAGATTGACCGCTTGCGCCACGCCGCCACGACGGCACTGTTGACTCGACGGGATACGATTATCGTCGCCAGTGTCAGCTGTATTTATGGTATTGGCTCGCCCGATGATTACTCGGCGATGGCAATCACGCTCAAGACCGGTGAACGCCGCCAGCAAGATAAGTTCGTCCGTCAGCTGACTGATATCCAGTACCAACGTAATGACATTGACTTTCATCGGGGTACTTTTCGGGTCCGGGGTGACATCGTCGATGTTTTTCCCGCCGGGAGTGACGTTGCCTACCGGGCTGAGTTTTTTGGCGACCAAGTTGACCGCCTGAC
>DIZP01000017.1:23659-26422 GCA_002429375.1 bacterium UBA6025
TTCCCAAGTAGCCACTACGTCACACCGAAAGACAAGATAGCCGCGGCGGTGGAGAATATCAAAAAAGAATTTACTGAACGACTCGAGTGGTTTGAAAGCCACGACAAATTGCTCGAGGCCCAACGTCTGGCTCAGCGTACCAAGTACGATATCGAAATGCTCGAGGAGACGGGGTTTGTCAAAGGTATTGAAAACTATAGTCGTTACCTCACCAACCGCGAGCCAGGCGAACAACCAGCCACTTTAATGGATTATTTCGCCGACGACTTTTTGTTGATGGTCGACGAGAGTCATATGACATTGCCGCAAGTCCGCGGTATGTACAACGGCGATCGAGCGCGCAAAGAAGTGCTGGTCGAGTATGGTTTTCGCATGCCTTCGGCGCTCGATAACCGTCCGCTCACGTTTGCCGAGTTTGACCGTCATATCAACCAGGCGATTTACGTGTCGGCTACGCCAGGGGACTACGAACTGGCCCACAGCCCGGCACCCGCCGAACAGGTGATTCGTCCGACTGGGCTGATTGACCCCGAGATTATCATTCGGCCAACCAGCGGACAAATTGATGATTTGGTAGCCGAGATTCGTGAACGGACGGCCAAGAACCAGCGCGTGCTCGTCACGACACTGACTAAGCGAATGGCCGAAGATTTGTCGGCTTATTTGCAGGAAATTGACATTAAGACCGCCTATATCCACAGTGAAGTCGATACGTTGGAGCGGGGTGATATCCTCAAAGACCTTCGGATGGGCGTGTACGACGTCCTGGTGGGTATCAATTTACTCCGCGAAGGGCTCGACCTGCCAGAGGTCAGCATGGTGGCGATTATGGACGCCGACAAAGAAGGCTTTTTGCGCAGCGCCAACGCCCTTATCCAGACTATCGGTCGAGCCGCCCGACACCTGGAGGGTCGCGTCTATATGTACGCTGATCGAATGACCGATTCAATGAAAAAAGCCATCGACGAAACGAATCGACGGCGCAGTATCCAAAAGGCGTACAATATTGAGCATCAAATCACTCCTGAAAGCATCGCTAAAGAAATCGACGAAGGGCTGCGCTCGATTATTCCCAAAAAAGAAGATACGTCCCGAAAGCTTAATCTCAAGAAGATTCCACGGGACGAATACGCCGGGCTTATTAAGGAACTTTCTGGTCAGATGGATTTTGCCAGCGCCAACTTGGAGTTTGAAAAGGCGGCCGAGCTGCGCGATATGATTTCGGACATTCAGCAAAAAATGTGACAACAATCGAGTTTATGCTAGACTAGCATCATACTTATGCTGCCGAATCACTCGCCTCACCATATTGCAAAGAAACTAAAAAAGACATTACTCGTCACGATTGGTGGGGGACTCATCGCCTTAACGCTATTGACGGGAATCATCATCGCGGCCACCAATAAGATTTCAAGTGATGCAGCCAAGACAGAGCAAACAGCCCTCTCGGGCGTCAGTACAGTACTGCATACCCAAGCAGGTTTTGTCTTACCGAGCAACACTTCGAACGTGCCCCAACAACTCGACAACGCCACCCTGGTAAACGTTATCGCAAAAAATCAGCCGGCCGTGGTTCGTATCCTGACAGTGTACTGCGCTGATATAGCGGTTGCCTCCGGCACCGCTTCGCTCAAGACGAAAGATAACTGTAGCGCGGGCGTCGGCAGCGGTTCAATCATTTCAAGCGATGGTTACATCGCCACCAACGGCCACGTCGCGGTCATCAGTCCCAAGCAGGCCTTACTCGACTCACTGATATCCGCCGAAGCAATTCAACGGTACCTTAATTATCTGGTGACGGCCGGATTATTGCCTTCAGCCAAGGCAACCGCCATACAAACCGGGGTCGCAAATAATGTCAGCAGTGCCAGTGACGCGCTCAATGCGACAATTGCGCTGATTCCGTCGACGACTGTCACGGCCACTAATGTCGATTTGCAACATGCGATTCAGCTGGGTAATGAGCCAGTTCGTCTCGACAGCGGAGGCAGTCGGCTGGCTATCACCTACACAAGTACGATTGTCAGAGCCAGTTTGGTCGATCAGGATTTTGATCAAGAAACTGCCGACCAAAGCTTGCTGACAGGACAGTTTACGACGTCCGACGTGGCCCTGCTCAAGATGAAGGGGAACTATCCCTATCTACGGCTCGGGAATGGCAGTTCGGTGCAGGTCGGTGATCAGCTGACCGCGATTGGATTTCCGGCCTTTATCGATGACAGTGTCAGCACGAGTCAATGGCAAACAGTGCCGAGTATCACACAAGGCAAAGTCACCGACATCATATCAGATGCTACCTTCAATGGTCGTAAAATTATTGATACGTCGGTACCGATTGCCCAAGGCGAGAGCGGTGGCCCATCGTTCAATGACGCCGGTGAACAAATAGGGCTGAATACCTATTCTGCCTTGGAATGTAAGGATCTGAAGTGTTTCGGTAACGGGCTCGTGCGCGATATCGCCGATCTTAAGGTCCTTCTGAAAAAAAATAACATTACCCTCACAACGGGTGGTGTGACTGAGGATTGGGATAGAGGCCTCTCTGCCTACACGAGTGGTAATTACTCCGAAGCTTTAACTGCTTTTAAGAAAGTACAAGATGAATATCCGCCAAATTATCTGGTCTCGCCACTGGCCCGGCTTGCCCGCGAGCAAACGGGGAGTAGCACCGATATATCGACGTCGTTTCAAGCCCGCACGGTCACGATGACAATCTTGACGATTGCTGGCGGTACCTTGCTCGTCCTGGTCGTGACAATTATT
>DIZP01000016.1:0-1001 GCA_002429375.1 bacterium UBA6025
CAACTAAAAGCTCTGCGCGGATAACGCTATAATAGATAGATGAAAGCAGAGCTTGAGGCTAAATTAAAAACCTTGCCACGATCACCGGGAGTGTATTTTCACAAAGCCAACGGTGGTGAAATTATTTACGTTGGCAAGGCCGCGGTGCTTAAAAACCGCGTTCGTCAGTATTTTCAAAGTCAGCGCGCGATGGATGTCAAAACAAGCGCCCTCGTCTCTGAGATCGTTGATACCGACTGGATTGAAACCGAGAGCGAAATCGATGCGCTTTTCTTGGAAAGCGAAATGGTCAAGCGCTATATGCCGCGCTACAATATTTTGCTGCGTGACGACAAATCAGAGCTGTTCGTCCGAATCGATATGAAGAGTGAATGGCCGTACCTCAGCTTCACCCGTAACCCGGCTGACGACGGGGCGGATTATTACGGCCCGTACAACAATGGATTCGCCGTTAAAAAAGCGCTTCGTTATCTCCGTAAGGTTTTTCCGTACTATACAAAGCCAACCAAACAGACCGATCGCCCCGATCTTGATGTCCATATCGGCCTGAGCCCGCAGTCGAACGTTTCGAGCGAAGACTACAAAACGTCACTACGTAAACTGGTTCGTTATATCGAAGGGGGTCGCAAGGCACTGGTACGTGAAATCGAGAAAGATATGAAGCTGGCGGCCAAAGCGCAAGATTTTGAACGGGCGGCAGCGCTCCGTAACAAGCTGGGTGATTTACGTGAACTGCAACGCCGGATTATGTTCGGTGATAAAGAATTTTTAGATATTAGTAAAGACAAGGCACTCAGTGATTTGGTCGATTTGTTGGGTCTGAAAAAAATCCCCGCTCGGATTGAAGGCTACGACATCTCGCACATGAGCGGTACAAACGTAGTGGCCAGTATGGTGGTATTCAGTAACGGTGCCAGTGATCGTTCGGGCTATCGTAAATTCAAGACTCGTCTTGAACATAATAATGATTTTTATAATATGAACGAGACATTGTTGCGACG
>DIZP01000016.1:1249-2068 GCA_002429375.1 bacterium UBA6025
GGCAAAGGTCAACTTGACGCAGCCCTGCAGGCCCGCGATGAGCGGGGGCAGACGATGCCATTTATCGGTCTGGCGAAGCGCGAAGAACAAATCGTTGTTCATCATCAGAAATCACACATTAGTATTAATAAAGACAAACTTCGCGAACTCGACGGTTACACGACAATCACCGACGATTTTACGCTCATTAATTTGCCTCATTCGACGCACATTATTAAATTATTGCAACGCATTCGGGATGAGTCGCATCGCTTCGCGGTCAGTTATCACACGGTTTTGAAACGGAGCAAGCAAACAGCCAGCAGCTTGGAGGCTATACCTGGCATCGGTCCGTTGACGCGCCGCAAGCTTATCAAGACGTTTGGAAGCTTGCGTGGCGTTCAGTCGGCCACCAAAGATGAGCTGACGCAGGCCATCGGTCCGTCGAAGGCGTTACTCGTATCTCGTCATTTGCCAACGCCATAACCCTTATGGTATAGTGACGGCAAACTACGTCGACGCAAACAAGGAATTTTTGTAGGATTATGAATATATCAAAAGCCACGACTAAACTAAGGGCCGGCTTCACCATTGTCGAACTGGTGGTGGTCATTGCCGTTATCGGTATTCTCGCCACCATTACCATTGTGAGCTACGGAGCCTGGCATAAGTCAACCTTGAGCGCCCAAGTGAAGAGCGATCTTAACGGTGTCGCTGCCGCTATGGAGAGCGCCCGCACCTTTAACAACACCTACCCAGCCACACTGCCCAGTACCATCACTGCCAGCAACGGCGTGACATTAACGCTGAGCGGCGGCGGCACCACCTACTGCGTTGACG
>DIZP01000016.1:2332-6764 GCA_002429375.1 bacterium UBA6025
CCGCCCAATGCGCCTCCGATGCGGCGTTTATTAACGGCATGAAGGAAGTGACACAAGCAGGCACGTCCGCCCCGATAAGCGGATTAACGATGAGCAGCTCGTTCTATTGTCGCGTCAAAGCCGTCAACAATACCGGCAGTAGCGCCTGGTCGCCCACAGTTAGCACCGCCACGACCAACGCCTACGGTTCACTGGCGGTGGCGAGCTCGATCGAAGGCTACTGGACAAGTGCACCGCAAGGTTTCTTGCTCGAGGACGGTTCGGCGGTCTCACGCACGACCTACGCCGACCTGTTCGCGGTCATCGGCACGACCTATGGGGCAGGGGATGGCTTTTTGACCTTCAATCTGCCGGACTCTCGGGGACGTACCCCCGTTAACTTAAATGCCAGCGACGCCGAGTTCAATACTATGGGCGAAAAATACGGCGAGAAAGCCCACACCGTCACGATTGCCGAAATGCCGAGCCATACCCACTTGCAGGATCCGCACAATCATTTGCAGGATCCCCATACCCATGGTGTCTATGATCCCGGCCATAATCACACGCAAAACCCCCACAGCCACGGGCAAGTTGTAACGGCAAACCCCGGTACCGGTACATCCGCCCGTCTTGACTGGAACGGCGATGGCGCGTCCGGTGTTTACGACCAGGGCGGCTACACCCTTGCCACGACCCCTACTAATAACGCCTCGCTGATTAACATCTACTTTTATAACACGACCGCCACCAACCAGTACACGACCGCCACCAACCAGTACACAGGCGGCGGCGGCTCTCATAACGAGATCCAACCATCAATCGTAAAGACGTTTGCCATTAAATATGCCACCGCTGATCCGAGCGCAGCAACATTACCTGCCGCTAGTTCCATCAATGGTTACTGGTCAGTCGCTCCAACTGACTATTTGCTTGAAGACGGCTCAGCGGTTTCACGCACGACCTATGCCGACCTATTCGCGGCTATTGGCACGACCTACGGGGCCGGCAACGGTTCGACGACCTTCAACCTACCAGATTCTCGGGGGCGTGCCTCGGTTGATCTCAGCGCCAGCGACGCCGAGTTCAATACTATGGGTGAAAAATACGGTACTAAAACGGAAGCGCTGACCATCGCCCAAATGCCAAGTCATACCCACATCCAGGACGCCCATACCCACATCCAAGATGCCCATACTCATGGCATCTGGGATGCCGGCCATAATCACACGCAGGACCCCCATGTCCATACGCAAGTTGTCACCAATCCGCTTGCGGGGGGAACATCAATCCGTAAAGATTATAGCGGCGACGGCGCGGGTAGCAGCTATTCCCAAGGTGTCAACACTGCTGCCACGACCGCCACTAATAATGCCGCGGTGACTGGTATCGGCATCTATAACACGACCGCTACCAATCAACCTACAACCGCTACCAATCAGAACACTGGCGGGAATGGTCCGCATAATAACATCCAGCCATCGATAGCAAAAATGTTCGCGATTAAATACACCCTCGCCATCAGCACCGGTACCCCCATTGCTACCGCCACTTCCATTGAAGGCTACTGGTCGGCAGCGCCAACCGGCTTCCTCTCAGAAGACGGCTCGGCCGTATCTCGGGCCACTTACGCTGCCCTGTTCACGGCTATTGGCACGACCTACGGGGCCGGCAACGGTTCGACGACCTTCAATCTGCCTGATTCAAGGAGCCGCACCCCGGTTAATAAAAATCCTGCAGACACTGAGTTTGATACTATGGGCGAAAAACCTGGCTCCAAAACAGAAACGCTGACTATCGCCCAAATGCCGAGTCATACCCACATCCAAGACGCCCATACCCATCTACAGGATGCCCACAGTCATGCTGTCTGGGATCCCGGCCATAATCACACGCAAGACCCCCACGGCCACAGGCAATATGTCACCAACCTGCTTGCCGGCGGCACAGCCATTCGTCACGATTATGACGCCGACGGTGCTTCTGGTAATTATTCCCAAGGCGCTAACACCACTTCCGCGACGGCCACCAATAACGTTGCGGGGACTGGTATATCCCTCTACAGCACGATCGCCACCAACCAATATACGATCGCCACCAACCAATATACCGGCGGCGGTGGTTCACACAATAACATCCAACCATCAATCGTAAAGCTGTTCGTTATTAAATATTAGGATTATGAATATATCAAAAGCCACGACTAAACTAAGGGCCGGCTTCACCATTGTCGAACTGGTGGTGGTCATTGCCGTTATCGGTATTCTCGCCACCATTACCATTGTGAGCTACGGAGCTTGGCATAAGTCAACGCTCTCCGCCCAAGTGAAGAGCGATCTGAACGGGGCCGCCTCAGCCATGGAGAGTGCCCGCACGTTTAACAATACCTATCCGGCCACACTGCCCAGTACCATCACTGCCAGCAACGGCGTGACATTAACGCTGAGCGGCGGCACCACCACCTACTGCGTTGACGGAGCCAGCACGGCCGACGCCACCGTCGTCTATTACGTCGACTCCACCGCCAGCGATAAAGGTGCTCAAGCCGGGACGTGTGCCACCCGACCAAACCTGCCAGGCCCTGGCATTCCATCGAACCTGGCCATCGTGTCGTCGACGGGAACACAAGTTAACTTGTCATGGAGCGCCGCGGCCAATGCCTCATCGTATACCGCCCAATGCGCCTCCGATGCCGCGTTTGTAAACGGCATGCGAGAATTAGCTTCGGCTACCTCACCAATAACTATTACTGGCTTGAATGCCGGTAGTAGTTATTATTGTCGCGTCAAAGCCGTCAACAATACCGGCAGCAGCGCCTGGTCGGCGTCGGTCAGTACTGCCACGACCAATGCCTACGGTTCACTGGCGGTGGCGAGCTCGATCGAAGGCTACTGGACGGCTCCGCCAACTGGTTTTTTACTTGAAGATGGCTCGGCTATTTCACGCACTGTTTACGCCGACCTGTTCGCGGTCATCGGTACGACCTATGGAGCGGGGGATGGCACCTTTACCTTTAACCTGCCTGATTCACGCGGACGGGCAGGTGTTAACCTGAGCTCGGACGCTGAATTTGCAACTATTGGTCAGAAAACTGGTTCGAAAACCGAGGCGCTGACCATCGCTCAAATACCATCACACACCCACACTCAAAATGCCCATCAACATATCGATGGATTTGCCGGCGTTAACGCGGGGGCTACATATGGGGTTACCACAAGTGGCCCCGGCAACATAAATGGCCAGAGTGGTCAAAACACGCTCTACCACCCAATTACGAGTACGACGACGGCGACCAACCAATACACCGGTGGGAGCGGAGCCCACAATAATATTCAACCTTCAATAGTAGCGTCATTCGCAATCAAGTACGCTCCGATTGAGGCAAGTGCCGCCAGTTTACCCGCTGGCACGTCGAACCAAGGCTACTGGAGTGCGGCACCGGCCGGCTATTTGCTGGAAGACGGCTCGGCGGTGTCTCGGGCTACCTACGCCAATCTCTTCGCCGTCATTGGTACTACGTATGGAGCCGGTGATGGTTCAACAACCTTTAACCTGCCTGATTCGCGGGGCAGGGCAGCCGTCAATCAAAGTTCGGATGTTGAGTTCGCGACGCTGGGCCAAATAACGGGATCTAAAACAGAGACTATTACGATAGCCACGATGCCGAGCCACACCCATATCCAGGACGCCCACAATCACATCAGTGGCTTCGCCGGTGTTAACGCAAACGGTTCGTATGGCGTCGCTACGAGTGGTGGCGGTAATATAAATAGCCAAGGTGGCACCAGTACGTTATATCATGCATTGACCAGTCCAACCACGGCGACGAATCAAAATACCGGCGGCGGTGGATCCCATAATAATATTCAACCTTCGATAGTGAAGCTGTCAGCTGTTAAATATACGCCATCTTCTTCGACTGGTACTGACCTAGCCCCTGCCACCTCATTACAAGGCTACTGGAGTGCGGCACCGGCCGGCTATTTGCTGGAAGACGGCTCGGCGGTGTCTCGGGCTACCTACGCCAATCTCTTCGCCGTCGTTGGTACCACCTATGGAGCCGGTGATGGTTCAACAACCTTTAACCTGCCTGATTCAAGGGGCAGACTAGCGGTTAACAAAAGCCCTTTTGATACAGAATTTGATACAATGGGAGAAAAATACGGTGAGAAGACGCATATTCTAACAATCGCGGAAATGCCGTCACATACCCACATTCAAAATGCCCATAATCACATCGAGGGTTTTGCCGGTGTTAATGCTACCGGCAGCTACGGCGTGGCGACGGTCGGGGCTGGTAACATTACGACTCAAAGCGGCACAAATACCTTGTATCATGCATTGATGAGCAGTGAGGTCGCTGTCAATCAAAATACAGGCGGTGGTGGTTCACACAATGAAATCCAACCCTCAATCGTCAAGACGTTCGCGATTAAATATTAAATTCAAATAA
>DIZP01000016.1:6836-7817 GCA_002429375.1 bacterium UBA6025
AAAAAAAGCCATCAAGCTGACCGTCGATGGCTTTAATGCCGTCAAACAAAAATTACCAGACTTGCGGTACGAATATGAGATTGAGGCGGAATTCAGTTATTTTTTTAAAAAAAATGGTGCTACGGGGCACGCCTATGACCCNNTCTGTCGCGCATCAGATTTTTGACGGCAGTCTAACGGTCGAAGCCGCCAAGCGGATAAGCGGTATTGATACAGTATTGTCGCAGGACGAAGCGATGGCCATGCTTCGGGACTTGGCTAAAAAACACAGTGTTGTTCATGCGATTGGCGACCCTGACCATACCGAATATTACGATTTTACGCTCAACCCGGCGCCGAAGAAACTTTGGAATATGCTTGAACGGACGTTTGCCGACGTACAGGACTGTCGTTTGTCGCTCGCTAAGTTACGGGCTATTAAACAGCCCGAAGAAGTGACCGCGATAAAAAAAGCCATCAAGCTGACCGNNATTAAATATTAAATTCAAATAATGCTACAATTTAGAACGTGATAGATAGCCAGTTTCATACAAATAATCGTCAAAAAATTATGCATACAACCGACGGAGGCGTATCTGTTGTGACTGCATTTACTCAAATGCAACGGACCAATGATGCGGCTTTTGCTTTTGAGCAGGAGGCGAATTTTTGGTGGCTGACAGGTATCGATGCGCCCGATTGGTGGGTGATTATTGACGGACAGCGTACCAAAAGCTGGCTGGTGGCGCCGGCTGTGTCTGTCGCGCATCAGATTTTTGANNCCCACACAATAACCTTTGGTGGTATGAATCCGCAGCATACAAATACCTCCGTCAACGATGGTACGGCTGCAAACCGTTTCCATTTTGCTGGTGGCGTCAACGACCTAATTGCCGCACCGACAACAGCTACCAACCAGTACACCGGCGGCGGTGGCTCGCATAACGAAATCCAACCCTCAATCGTGAAGCTGTTCGTTATTAAATATTAAATTCAAATAAT
>DIZP01000016.1:8070-8389 GCA_002429375.1 bacterium UBA6025
TCTGTCGCGCATCAGATTTTTGAGGGCAGTCTCTCGGTCGAAGCCGCCAAGCGGATAAGCGGTATTGATACAGTATTGTCGCAGGACGAGGCGATGGCCATGCTTCGGGACTTGGCTAAAAAACACAGCGTTGTTCATGCGATTGGCGATCCTGTCCATACCGAATATTACGATTTTACGCTTAACCCCGCCCCAAAGAAACTTTGGAACATGCTTGAACGGACGTTTGCCGACGTACAGGATTGTCGTTTGTCGCTCGCCAAGTTGAGGGCTATTAAACAGCCCGTAGAAGTGACCGCGATAAAAAAAGCCATCAAGC
>DIZP01000016.1:8693-8964 GCA_002429375.1 bacterium UBA6025
CTACGGGGCACGCCTATGACCCCATTATTGCCAGTGGTAAAAACGCCTGCACGCTGCACTACGACGCCAATGAAGATAGACTCAAAAAAAGTAGCCTTGTTCTGATGGACATCGGAGCCCGAGTTGGACGGCTATGCGGCCGATATCTCGCGGACGTATGGTTTGGGCGAGCCAACTCAGCGGCAACGCCAAGTCCACGCGAGCAGTGCAAGTCGCCCAACAGGAAATTATTAAGCTCATCAAACCGGGGCTTTTGGTGGCTGACTACTAT
>DIZP01000016.1:9170-11485 GCA_002429375.1 bacterium UBA6025
GAAGAAGGCATCGGGGTACGGATTGAAGACAATATCCTCGTCACCGACAAAGGACATACTAATCTGAGCAAGGCGTTGTCGACGTCGCTATGATATAATCAGAACATATTATGAAGAGGCAATTCCTTGTATTTTTGATTCGTTGGGTACTGAACTCGCTGGGCCTTTGGGTGGCCGTCAGTTTATTCGGGACGGGCTATGGCAACGGCCTCGTGACGGTGGGGGCGTGGGGATTTTTGATGGCCGGACTCATATTCTCGGTTATTAACACAATCCTAAAGCCCATTGCTGTCATCTTCTCGCTGCCGGCAATTCTGCTGACACTCGGGCTGTTCATGCTAGTCGTTAATGGCCTGATGGTATATATCTCTCTAAAATTCTCACCGGGCTTGTCGATGTCGTTTATCAACTCGATTCTGACTGGAATGCTGCTGAGTCTGGTAAACTATATAGTAAGTGCTGCGTTAGAACTCAGACAGACCAGTAACGCACGGGAGATATAATGAATTTTGATACAATCCTACAAATTACAACTATCGGCTCAGCAGTCTTAATGATTTTGGCAATTTTGCTTCAGCAACGAGGCGCGTCTTTGGGTGCCGGTTTTGGTAGCTCGGGTGAGCTTTACACGACTCGCCGTGGTCTCGATAAAAACTTGTTTGAAGTCTCAATCGTCCTCGCCGTTGTTTTCTTAGTTTCGATATTAGCTGGGCTCTTGTTGCCCGCTTTTAAATAAAGGAATTAGGGTTCATGCAAGACGATAAACCGAGGGGGTGGCAACGCCTCAGCAAGACGAGTTTAAACAAAAAAGATTTGTCCCGCCGCATGCGTCGGGTCGAAGGCGTCACTGTCAGGCACGCTCGTAAGTTCGTCGTTAAACGCTGGAGCAGTGCTCGTGAAGTCCGTCGGCGTATCATTACATGGGTGGTCGCGACCGGCTTGCTGATATCCGCGATAGGGCTTCAACTCATGTGGAATCAACACAGTTATCGAACTACTACTGTCGCCAATGGCGGGACGTTCGCCGAAGCTGTTTTGGGCCCCGTCGATACACTCGATCCACTTTTTGCGGCCACCCAAGCTGAGGAAGCGGCCAGCCAGCTGCTCTTTTCGAGGTTATTTACGTACGACACGACCGGTCACTTGAATGGTGACTTGGCTACCAACCTTGCGGTGAATAATACTGGGACGGTCTATACGGTGACAATTCGCCCAGATGCGCGTTGGCACGATGGTGTCAGGGTCACAGCCAAGGACGTTGCTTTTACCATTAATTTACTTAAGAATCCCTCCGTCCACACCACCAATCCGGAGGATTGGAGGACTATATCCGTCGCAGCTATTAATGATACGACGCTGAGTTTTACGCTACCGACGATTATCGCAAGCTTTCCACACGCGCTGACATTTCCGATTGTTCCGGAGCATATTCTTGGAAAAGTCGAACCGAATGCCATTCGAGAAAACGATTTTGGTCGTTCGCCAATTGGCAGCGGGCCTTTTAAGCTTCGCTTCGTACAGGACATTGATGTCAACGCAGGGCGGAAGATTATTCACCTCGCACGGAGCAGTGACTACTACCGCGGTGCGAGCAAACTCGAATTTTTCCAGCTCCATGTTTATGGCGCGCAAGACGCCATCGTACATGCTCTTGCTATCGACGAAGTGAATGCCGCCAGCGGTTTGTCCGCAACTAATTTGAATCAAATCAACAAGAATCGCTACGATATCGAGACGAAACCGATTAAAAGCGGCGTCTATGCACTTCTTAATACCACCCGAGAGATTCTAAAGGACAAGGCGGTTCGTCAGGCACTACAATTAGGAACCAATACCAAAGCCATTCGTGACCAGCTACCCGCTGGAGCTCCAGCTCTTGATCTGCCCTTTGTTAATAATCAACTCACCGGCGACGTTCCGAAGGTGGCCGCCTATAATCTGAAAGAAGCGCAAACGATGCTTGATAACGCCGGCTGGGTACGCGAAGGCGCAACTCGAAAGAAAGCCGGAGTTGTATTAAAATTGACAGTCGTTACGACAAAAGACAGTGATTACGAGCGCGTACTAGAGACGCTGGTCGGCCAGTGGCGCGACCTAGGTATCGTTGTTGATACTCAGATCGTCGATCCGAGCGACCCAGCGCAAAGGGTTTTTCAAGATATTCTGCAACCACGTAACTTCGATGTGCTGCTCTATCAGCTGACAATCGGTGCCGACCCGGACGTGTACGCCTATTGGCACTCGTCACAGGCAAGTTCTCGCGGGCTTAACTTTTCCAACTATTCGAATCCAATCAGCGACGATGCTCTGGTGAG
>DIZP01000009.1:0-4652 GCA_002429375.1 bacterium UBA6025
CCGGTTTTTTTGGCGCCTTCGGGTGTAATCTCGACGACGTCGCCACTGTCACACACAAAGATGTTAGCCCGTGGGATATTGGCTTCTTTTTCGGCCAGCTCGGCGCTATGGACCAACATGTGGAATTCACCGTGAATCGGGATGTAGTAGGTTGGATTCAGGGCGTTGATCAGTTTAACGTGATCGTCGTAGTAGCCGTGACCGGAAAGGTGAAGTGGGCCAATGCCAGTCAGATGAGTCTTGGCGTTTTGAACGACCTCACTCCCTTCGCGCATTAGTCCGTCAATTGTACGAGTGACATACTTCTCGTTACCTGGAATTGGGTTGGAGCTAAAGACGATGATGTCCGAGTTTTTAATCTTGATGAATTTATGACTACCGCTGGCCATACGATTCAGCACGGCGTTGAACTCACCCTGTGAACCGGTACAAACAATGGTAACTTTGTTATCGGGTAGTTTGACGATGTCTTCCATTTTGACGACGACGTCCTTTGGCACCTTGATAACGCCGGCGCGCAGCGCAACCTCGAGGTTCTGAATCATACTGTAACCGGCAAACGCTACCTTACGGTCGTGCTTTTTGGCTTCGTCCAAGATGACCTGCATACGGTGGATCTGGCTGCTAAAACAGCTCAGAATCAAGCGGCTGCCTGGCCATTTGGTCATCACCTGACCCATGCTCTCTTGGATATCGAACTCGCCGTGGGTGTGGCCGCCTTCGGACTCACAGTTAGTCGACTCATTCATCAGCATCATAATGCCCTCTTTGGTGGCAATCTCGGTCAAACGGTCTAGGTCGAATTTTTTGCCATCAACTGGATTTTCCTCGAAACGCCAGTCACCAGTATCAACCAAGACACCCATTGGCGTTCGGACGACAACTGCCGTCGAGTCTGGAATCGAGTGGTTAACCCGGACGAGCTCGATACTAAAGTGTTCGCTGATTTGAACTATTTCGTGTGTCTCGGGATTAAGCTCGTTATAAACCGGCTCGTAACCACTGACTGCCTCTTCCATAGTCCGTTGAACCATACCGATAGTAAATTTACTGGCATAGACTGGCGCTGGAATTCGGTGGGCCATGTGACGATAGGCACCAATATGGTCCAAGTGCCCGTGGGTAAAGACCTGAGCTCGGATCTTGTGCTTGTTCTCTTCGAGATAACCAATATCAGGGGTGATGTAGTTGATGCCTGGGTAATCGGCTCCTGGGAACAAGAAACCACAGTCAATTACAATGATGTCGTTCTCGTATTCTAAGGCCATCATGTTTTTGCCGATACCCATTTCGCCCAAGCCACCGATTGGTAGAATCCGTAGTTTTGGACCACTGGTTCGAGGCTGACGTTTTTGATCAGCCGGACTGAACTGACGACCATCGTATCCGTTAAAAACCGATTTATTAACCGGTACGTTAATGATGTGCTGTGAGGCTTGCAAGTTAACCCCCTCGCTGGTGCGTCGTTGCGCCCGGAAGACTTCGCCCTTGCGGGTCTGAGTGTTGGCCAGGACAGTATTGCTTGAGCGTGGTCGCTGCTGTTGCTGTGGTCGTTTTGATTGGTCGTTATTTTGTGGTGTTGAGATTCGTTGTGAACCCATGTGTTATTTCTCCGTTTCTTTTTCTAGAGTTTTAATTATTGTTGATAACTGCATAAAGTCTTCGATTAATGTGGCCCGTAGACTGCCGTTGTAGAGCGCTGCTGCCGGATGGTAGAGTGGCACAACCACCACCGTAGTGCCCTCGAGCATGACCGTTTTGGGTTGGCCATGGACTAGGCTAATTTTTTGTTCAGGCAGGAAATATTCCATGCTGTGCCTGCCTAATGTCACGACAATTTTTGGTTGAATGACATCTAGCTGACGCATCAAGTAAGGTAAAAAGGCCTTCTTTTCTGCTGGTAACGGGTCTCGGTTGTCTGGCGGGCGGTATTTGACGATATTCGTGATGTAGACATCGCTTCGCTGCAAGTTGGCACTTACCAACATCTTATAGAGGAACTTACCAGCGGCTCCGACGAAGGGCAAGCCTTGCTCGTCTTCTTTTTTACCCGGTGCTTCCCCGATAAAAACAATCTCAGCATCAATGTTACCGTCACCCATGACGAGGTTCGTGGCCGTCTTGGCCAAATCTGGGCAGATATTATTGGTGAGAATATCCGCCCTAATTTGCTCAAGAAGTATCTGTTTATCGCTCACTTTACCCTTATTTACAAGACTGCGTTTAGTACCTAATAGTGTACCTTAAATTCAGATTATTTGCAAGCTTAGAGGTCTTTGAGGCTCAAGCTGAGGCGGCCGCGATCATCAATGCCAATCAGTCGGGCTTTGACAATCTGGCCTTCGGTCAGTACGTCGCTGACCTGTTCAACGCGGTCGTGTGACAGCTCGCTGATGTGGACCATGCCGTCGATGCCAGGCATGATGTTAATGAAAGCGCCGAAGTCTTTGATGCTGACGACTTTGCCTTCGTAAATGGTGCCGACTTCTGGCTCTTCGGTCAGGCCGCGAATCCAGTTCAGAGCCTTTTCTATAGCCGCTGAGTCAACTGCCGCCACGGTAATCAACCCATCTTCTTTGATGTCAATCTGGGCACCGGTTTCGCTGGTAATGCGGTTGATCGTCTCGCCGCCCTTACCGATGACTGCCCCGATTTTGTCGGGGTTAATCTTAATCTTTTCGATGCGGGGGGCGTACTGACTGAGCTTCTCGCGCGGCTGAGCCAGCGTTTCGAGCATGTGTTTCAGAATGAAAGCCCGGCCTGGCTTTGACTCGGTCAAGGCTTGGCGCAGAATATCGAGGGGCAAACCGTGGACTTTCATGTCCATTTGAATGGCGGTGATACCTTTGGCGGTACCGGTCACCTTGAAATCCATGTCACCGGCGAAGTCCTCGGCATCGGCGATGTCAGAGAGGACATACGGCGTATCGCCGTCGAGCATCAAGCCCATGGCAATACCAGACACCGGAGCCTTCAGCGGCACGCCGGCGTCCATCAGGGCCAAGACGCTACTGCAGGTAGCTGCCATCGACGTCGAACCGTTCTGACTCATAATTTCCGTCACGCTACGAATCGCATATGGAAACTCTTCTTCGGTTGGAAGGACAGGAATAATGGCCCGTTCTGCCAAGAAACCGTGGCCAATTTCTCGCCGTCCCGGTCCGCTCAGACGACGGACTTCACCAACTGTATAGCCAGGCGCGTTGTAGTGGTGCATGTAGCGGCGCAGATAATCGTTTTGTTCCATACTGTCCACCATTTGAGAATAGCTCAGCGGCGCCAATGTCACGATGTTCATCCCCTGGGTGATACCGCGGGTAAAAATCGACGAACCGTGGGTGCGGGGCAAGACCCCAACTTCACTCGACAGAGGACGGATTTCATCAAGCTGGCGACCGTCGGGACGGAGTTTGTGTTCGACAATCCCTTTTCGTACGTCCTTATGGAGCGCGCTCGTAAAAGCTTCATCATAGTCGGCGCGCAGCGTCTTGTAGTCATCTTCACCGACTCGCTCGGCCGTAGCCACGTGGAACTGATCGCGCAAAGTCGAGACGAGCTCATTACGTTCTGGGTATGGCAGACGGAGGTCTTCGCCCAACTTACCTTCTACCCAGGCGTCAACAGCTGATTGAATGGTTTCGTCGGGCAAAATCAATTCGTAAGCGAGCGCTACGACACCGACCTTCTCGGCCAACTCTTTTTGTACCGCGATTGCTGGCTGATAGGCATCATAGGCCCAGGCCAAAGCGTCAGCCACGACGTCTTCGGAGACTTCGTTGGCCCCGGCTTCAACCATAGTAATACCGCTGGCGATACCGGCCACGACCAAGTCGAGGTCGCTGTTTTCACGCTCCTCGGCACTGGCGAAGGCTTTAAACTCGCCGTCCACCAGAGCGATACGAAGGCCAGCCACCGGACCGTCAAATGGTGCACCAGTTAAAGACAAAGCGGCTGAGGCGGCAATCATCGCGACCATGTCGGGTCGGAATAATGGGTCCATCGACAAGACGGTAGCCACAGTTTGGACTTCTTGGCGATAGCCTTTTGGAAACAGCGGACGAATTGGGCGGTCAATCAAGCGACCAATTAGAATGGCTTCGTCACTGGGTCGACCTTCGCGCTTCATAAAGCGGCTGCCGCTAATCTTGCCGCTGGCATAAAATTTTTCTTCGTAGTCGATTGACAGCGGAAAATAGTCCATACCACTAATCGATTTTTTGCTGACCATGGCCGTTCCGAGTACGACCGTCTCACCGTAGGTTACCAGGACGCTAGCACTGGTTCGAAAACCAACGCGGTTCACCTCGAGGGTTAATGTCTTGCCCGCCAGTTGCGTCTCGACTTTGATGATATTTTTTCCGTACGGGTTGATAGTTGCCATTGATGGCCTCCTTTTTATGCCCACTCGGTTCGATAAGTAAGGGGTGCAGAGCTTCTTCGTGCGAAGATTTCCTGTATCCGCCACCTAAAACCTGTGGACGTTTATTACGCTCTTATTATACCTTACAAGCCTGTTGCCGACAATTACTGCCATTCACGACAAAAACGGCATTGCCAATGGTTGTGGCGGTAACAACCAGGCGAGAGTGTCGTTAATAAAAACTCCGCAATTATTTGCGGAGTCCGAGTGCGGCGACCGTTGCCTTGTAGGC
>DIZP01000009.1:4907-5938 GCA_002429375.1 bacterium UBA6025
GCCTTGTAGGCATCGAAGTTTTTACGTTCGAGGTATTTGAGAAGCCGTTTGCGTCGACCAACCATCTGAATCAAACCGCGACGAGCCATGTGGTCGTGCTTGTTCGTGGCAAGATGTTCGGTAATCTCTTTGATACGAACCGTCAGAACTGACGCTTGTGCCTGAGGCGAACCAACGTCGGTTTTGTGAGTCTGTGTCAAAGCGAAGGCTTTGGCTTTGTTTTCTGCTGTAATCATTAGTTGTGTATTGTACCAGAGTTTTACACAGGGTTCAAGGGTAGAAATGGTCTATGTTTACTTTTTACTATAAATATGATATAAAAATATATAGTTTCGCGTCTGTCTTTTGTGATGGGCGCTCGAGACGCACCTTCAGAAAAGACAGACGTATCCTTCCCCGACCAGACGTTAGGAACAGTCATGAAAGAGTTCACCAGTACTTCAGTGGTTCGGCCCGGTGCCGACATGAACAAGCGTAACTGGTTGTCCGAACGATGGACGTGGGCGATTGTCTACGCCTTCATCGTGTTGATTCCCGTCGCAATGCTACTGGCCAAGGGCAATGCCCTTGTCTGGTTAGCGGTACTGATGGGACTCGGCCCACTTCTGGCCGGTCTGTGGCTGTTCGCCACCAACCAGCTCGGAGCTCGGGGCAAATCGCCCCGTGAAACGACGACATACCGGCAGGCGTCAATTGCCTGGCTAGTGCAGTCGGCCATCGTGGCAGGACTTATCGGGTCCGGCGCGTTGCTCGTTATTCTTGTGGGAAATAGTAGCTGGTTCAGCTACGACCTGCTGAAAAGTGGCGGCTTCATAACCTACCTACTGTTCGGCTTAACTCCTGTCATCGCCTACGCGGCGGCCATCCAGCGACTGCTTGCAAAGCGGTCACTGGGCTGGACGATTGGGCTTGGGATTGCGAGCTTGTTTGCTCCGTGGTTCTGGGCGGGGTTTGCGGTTTATGCTACTTACCACACGCTGTAATCAAGCTCGGGGCGACCACTTGGCCGCCCCGAGCTTGAGAGCTGTCTT
>DIZP01000009.1:6217-6681 GCA_002429375.1 bacterium UBA6025
GCCCTAGCTGCACTTTTCGTGGCCTTTTTATGGGTAATTCTGCTCGCCCCGACGACCCACGCTGCAGACGCCAGCTGGAGCGGTTCATCTCTGAACTACCAAGGTAATACCTACCTCGGACCCGCTGCTGGCACCACCCTCAAGCAGCTCAACCTGCTCGATAAAACGAAGGCCTACACCTACGTCGACCCTACACCGACTGGCACAGGAACCAGCACCAGTAATGCCACGCGTTACATTCATGTTATATATTTCGCTCCTGGTGTTGACGTCAGTACTGCCACGGGCGCAAAGTATAAAACNNGCCCCGAGCTTGAGAGCTGTCTTTTCTGAATTTAACCATTGACTTTATATCTGTTAAATGCTATTATTATCCCTGTTATGTGGGAAATTTCAAGCCTCCCTTCGTACCGAGAATCCGTACGAAGAATCCTTACCTATGCCCTAGCTGCACTTTTCGTGGC
>DIZP01000009.1:6878-8592 GCA_002429375.1 bacterium UBA6025
CCCAAACGGCCGGCGCGGCCACCAAAACATCGTCATGTAACGTCGACAATGGACTGGGGTGGATTATCTGCCCTATCACCAACACACTTGCCGCCGGTATGGATTGGGTGTTTAACATGCTATCTGGCTTTCTGGCAGTCCGGCCAGCCGGCACCGGACAAGATACTGCCTTGTTTCACGCTTGGAGCTATATGCGCAGCTTTGCCAATGTGGCCTTTGTCATTAGCTTTCTGATTATTATTTATTCGCAGCTAACCAACGTCGGCATCACTAATTACAGCATGAAGAAATTACTCCCCCGGCTGATTATCGCGGCGATACTCGTCAACCTGTCATACTATATCTGTTCAATCGCTATCGATATTTCGAACATCTTGGGCTATTCACTGCAAGATGTCTTTATCCAAATACGTAATTCACTCGTAGGAACCAGTGGCAATAGCTGGAACCTGATGAGTTGGCAAAGCCTAAGTGGATTTATTTTATCGGGTGGCACGGCCGCAACGGTTGGCGGTATCGCCTTATTCTCGACTCTCTCGACCTATGGACTGGTCGGCTCAATTATCCTTCTCCTGCCCGCGCTTGTCATTGGCCTGACGGGTGTCTTGGTCGCGCTCCTCATCATGGCCGCTCGCCAGGCAATCATCACCCTGCTGGTTATCCTTGCCCCGCTCGCCTTTGTGGCTTACTTGCTGCCAAATACCGAAAAATGGTTTGAAAAATGGCGTAGTACCTTTATGACCATGCTGATTCTTTTCCCAGCCTTCTCGGTGGTATTCGGTGGTTCTCAGTTGGCGGCGACGGCGATTATTCAAAATGCCGATTCGATTAACCTGGTCATCTTGGGCCTGCTCGTCCAGGTCGCGCCGCTTTTGATTACACCCCTGCTTATTAAGCTCAGCGGCTCACTGCTTGGCAGAATTGCCGGCGTTATCAATAATCCGAACAAGGGTATCATCGATCGAACCAGAAACTTCAGTAAGGATCGGGCTGACGACCGCAAGGCTCAGCGGCTCGGTGAAACGGCCAGACGCCACCAGTTTTTGCGTCGCAACGCCCAACGCGTCGATCACAACCGGCGCCGACGCGAAGACCGCAAGAAACAATTTACTGACGAGGCTGATGCCCGCTGGTCCAACTCACAGGACTTTAGCGATATAAATCAAAATACACTCAGGGCGAACGAACGCAAACAGCTAGGAGAATCACGATCAGGGCTTCGTTATGCGCAATCAAAGGTTACGAATGCCGAGACTCGGCAGCTTGACACTAACATACGACAGGTCAAGCTTGATAGCGAAAACGCACAGCTTGATGCAGACCTCCAAAACTGGGAAAACAACCGCTCGACTCCAGTCGTAACAGCAAAACTGCGTCAGCGCGTACTGAAGGACGACCAGGCTGCCATACAAAAGGAACAAGATGCTGACTACGAGGGGCTAAAGGGCGGTACGGTGCCGGTATCCCTATCAAATGCACCAAACATTATCACCCATAAGAACCTAGCGCTAGACGCTTTGCGACGCACACGTATTGCAACCGACCGGCTTGCAAACGCCCAGACGGTGCAACAGCAGGACTATGTCAGCTTGCTCCAGGGTAATAGCGCGATTGCCTTGGAGGCTGGTGGTATAGCCGGCGAGCAGGGCCGTCTCTCTGTGCTTGCCAGTGCAAAAAAAGCCGCATCAAAGTTTCTTATTGATGACATCCAAAA
>DIZP01000009.1:8861-9719 GCA_002429375.1 bacterium UBA6025
CGATCCATTCAAACATTCGAAGCCAGCAATCCAGCTGCCAATGACCTGTATGACTTTAAGGAATTACTCGGAGCACAACCAGGGGTTATGGCGGCCGGTAAGGATATTGAATTCTGGCTAACGAACAGTCGTCATGATGGCGCTGCCGACCCAACTAGGGCCGGGCAGCTGCGAACATTTGATGAAATTTCGAACGATAACAGCACTTGGCTCAATATGTCGGCAAATGCCTTCGCCTCTCAAAACATTACCACCCAATTCCATGCCCTCGAAAGACTATGGACAACCGATACTCCAGCATACATGAGCGTTATCAATATGCTCCGTAACAGCGAGCCAGCCCTTGCTCAACTGAAACAAGGTGTGCGTGAAAGCTTTGCTATCTATAGTGACCAAGAGATAGCCAGTAAGGCGGCCAATGGAACCCCTCTTCCTGAACCAGGTAGGCATGTACCCCGACGTCCTTAAGACCGTGATTCTATCGTAGTGGCATCCGCCAATTGATACGAATCAATTGAGGTTCTTTTTAGCACACTGCAGTACGCACCGGTTCCAAGGGTTTTACCGATATCTTCACCCAGGCTACGAATATACGTCCCACTCCCCACGTATGCCCGCACGGTGATGTGAGGATAGGTGTAATCAAGCAGCTCAAGCGAATAGACAGTCACCAGCCGCTCTGGTACTTCGAATTGCTTACCTTCTCGCGCGAGTTTGTATGCCCGCTGACCGTTAATTTTAATAGCGCTGTAGATAGGAGGACGTTGCGTAATTTCGCCAACGAATTGACTGAGTGTCGCTTCGACCTCAGAACGGGTCGGCACACGATCCGAAACTTGGATTAATTCACCCTCTGGA
>DIZP01000009.1:9988-12871 GCA_002429375.1 bacterium UBA6025
AACTCACCCGCTTTTTTACAGGCATCGCCTTTTAAAATAACCAGGAGCCCTGTCGCAAACGGGTCGAGCGTGCCAGCATGTCCAACGCGAAGCTGCTTTTTGGTTGGTTTTTCGCCCTTTGCCCGATAGTCGGCCCGTATGCCAGCCCGAATCTTAGCCACCACGTCAAAACTAGTCCAGCCAGCCGGTTTATCAATCAAAAGAATTCCATCAGTCATATCAATCGATTATACTAAATATATGAAGAAAATAATTTTTGGTATTTTTGCCCACCCCGATGATGAAGCCTTTGGACCCAGCGGAACGTTGCTGATGGAAACGCGGTCCGGCACCGAACTCCACCTGATTACTCTGACGGTCGGTGACGCCGGCACCAACCCCGATAACCACGCCGACCTCGGTGACGTTCGTCTGAAAGAATGGCAAACGGCCGGCCAGCTGATGGGCGCTTCCAGTATGCACTTTTTAGGTTACCGTGACGGTCAATTGAACAACGAAACGATGATTGAAGCTGGACACAAAATTGTCGAGCTGGTCACGGACGTCATCAAATCAGCCGACAAAAACACGGTCATCGAGTTTATGACGAGTGACCTGAACGGTATTTCTGGTCATATCGACCACATCGTGGCCGCCCGCGCCGCCTGTTGGGCCTTCTACCGCCTCAAGACCGACGATAAGCGCCTGACACGAATTCGCCTAACTTGTGTGCCTCGCGAAATGCTTCCCGCCGCCAACACCAACTGGCTGTACATGGAACCGGGCCGAATGAAAGAGGAAATTGGCGAAGTCGTTGATGCTCGTCACCTGCATGATGAAATTATCACCATTATGCGTACCCACCACACCCAGCGCGGTGACGGCGAAAGCCATATCGAGCGGCGTGGCGATAATCTCGGCCTGAATTACTTTACTACCAAGACTTAACTGGCGTCTTAAAGATGGCAAATAGCGAACTATTGTTGGCCGGGGATCTTGAATTGGCCTGGATCTTCCTCGCCAGCTGGTGGTTGCTGGGGAGTCGGTGGCGTTGGTTCGGGAGCAAAAATATCACCTAAGCGCTCAGGGGTCTGAGGGGGTGGTGGCATGGTCGAAAAATCTGGCAATGGCGGTGGTAGCGGTAGCGTTATACCTGGCGCTGACGTAAACGGCTGGTCTCCAAACGTCGCGTGCACAGCCGCCAGAGCGTCATCATGAGAATCGGTGTCGCGGTTTTGCGCATCAAGATCGGCTAAGGTCTGGCCAGTTGGCTCAGGTACTGTCTCGTTTGGGGGCGGTGTATTCGGACTACTGGCAAAAATATCAACATCGACACCATCATCAGGCTGAGCCGTCCCGTTAATCGGAGCATTATATATAGGCGACTCGCTCAAATAAGAATGCGTCAGGATAGTCTTATTTTGATCATCCGCGAGATCACGGCGAGCGTCCTCTTCGGCCTGCTCGGTCGTTGCATTCAGTGTTCCGCCGAGTGATGGCTCGCCAGGTGTCGGTGCCCAGTCAACCGCACCATTTAGTGGTTGGGGGGCTACGGGCTCCACTACTTCAACAGCTGGCGCTGGCACTGGTGCGGCTTCCAGCCTATCAGCCAAGACTTGTTCAGCGACATCGGTCGCTTCTTCTTGATTCTGAGTTTTGACTTCATTTGCAATGTCCTCGAGCGTCGCACCCTGATCGTGCTTAATGGCCAGGCCCCCGTCGCTCGATGGCGCTGGCGGCTCGACCGTCTTATCAATCTTGGTAGATATATCTTCGGATAATGTCGTCTCGCCACCGTTCTCGGCCGGTGTCAGCGTGCCAATTTCGTGTGACTCTTTAAGCTTGGCGGCAATTAGCTGTTGATCTGCACCGGCTGCCATCAGCTGCGCGGCCACAGTCATTGCTTTTGATGAGGTGAGTGTATTACTAAAACGGTCCGTTGCGGCCACAATACCCGTCAAAAGAGCGGTCGCAATTTGTTTGTCGAGCAGTGGTTTGTCGGCTTTTAAGGCGTCTCCAAGACTGACGAGCATCTCACTCAGGCTGCTTGCTTGGTCGTCGTGCCAGTCGAGACTGCCAAGTTGACTGACCTGGCCGCCAGCACTCACCGTCGCAACGGTTGCGTCGTGGAGAATTCTGCCGTGCGCCTCTAAGGCACCATCGAGGTGTTCTTGGTTATCAACCCCNNGATAATAAAGTCCCGAAGGCTATCTGTCGTCGCCTCGAATGTCTTTTCAGGATCAAGAAAGGTAATGGCTGGTGGAATCGCGCCACTAAAGACGGCCGTCGCATGCTTACCCAGCTTATTGAGCATCACAGTCAGGCCGAGTGCTGCCGATAGCGCGTCGACCGAAGGATCGTTGCTCACCGTGACCAAAATGTTGGTCGAGCTTTTGATTTTCTCAACAATTTGCTGCTTAGTCTTTACGTCGTTCATGATTTTTCCNNAGGTGTTCTTGGTTATCAACCCCCAGCGCCAGGACAAGCTCGACATTGTAATCGCCTTGGCTAAAATCAAGGTCATCGCTCGTAATCGTGGTTCGGTACGGAGTAATAAAAATCTTAACAACGTCGCCGTCGACTTTATAGCGTAAATGGTCAGCTTTTTCTTTATCAAGCGCGATAATAAAGTCCCGAAGGCTATNNCTAAAACGGTCCGTTGCGGCCACGATACCAGTCAAAAGGGCGGTAGCAATTTGTTTATCAAGCAGTGGTTTGTCGGCTTTTAAGGCGTCCCCAAGACTAACGAGCATCTCACTCAGGCTGCTTGCTTGGTCATCGTGCCAGTCGAGGCTGCCAAGCTGACTCACCTGCCCGCCAGCACTCACCGTCGCAACGGTAGCGTCGTGGAGAATCCTGCCGTGCGCCTCTAAGGCACCGTCAAGGTGTTCTTGGTTATCAACC
>DIZP01000025.1:0-1859 GCA_002429375.1 bacterium UBA6025
GGCTTTCCGCACGCCAAACAGACGTTTTGAAATTCACATACGATGTTATATTTACAATTCGCGCACAATAGGTCACCCACATTACCACACCCGCAACAGTGGTGTGGAGCCACAAAAGAGAGGAGGCCGTCAATCATTGTGATTTTTACGTTTCATAGGCTAATGTAGTTGATTATAGCGCACATGTTAGTTATAATGTGAGGGACTATTTGTCAATAGCGCCTAGAGAAAGTGGAGGATATCATGGCCCGTAAACAAAACGACGATCTGTTGATCGAGGATGAGTTGGCAGCAGCTTTCCTTAACGACGACGAAGTAACAACAACCAGTACTGTCAACGTGACCGCACCAGCCGAAGATAGCTGGGACGATAGCGAAGAAGAGTTTCCTGGTCAACTCGCAGTCGATGTATACGAAACTGACGACAAGCTTGTCGTTAAGGCGCGTACAGCCGGCGTTAACAAAGAAGAACTCGATGTCAGTATCAGCGATGGTATTTTGACTATCAGCGGCACGCTTAATAGCGGCGACGAGAGCGATGCTACCAACTGGCACATCCAAGAATGCTACTGGGGCGAATTCAGCCGTACGCTAGCCCTGCCTGTCAGTGTCAAAGAAGATGAAGTCCAAGCTATCCTAAAAGACGGCGTACTTTCAGTCAGCTTTAGCAAGGTCAAGCAAGAACAAGCCAAAAAGATCCAGGTTCTGTAGAACAACCTACCGATCAACTAAAATACGGCCCCAGCGAGAGGGTCGTATTTTAGTTTGAGCTTATTAATAAGTTAATTTTTAATAGATAATCCTTACTTTTGCCAAAGTAACAAATGTCTTCTTTCTTTTTAATCGTAAAAAGAAACAAAAAGCTTTTCGACGGCTTCACTGCGCCGGATAAATAAAACCAGAATAAAGGGTCGCTGCGGAACAACCTTTGGTTGGTCCATTTCTTTTCATTTAGTTAAATGAAATGGACGCGTCCTCGCGAACTATTCCCTCTATTCTGGCCTGATTTATCCGGGCAGTTGCAGATGTCGACTGAGCTACGAAGCCTGTGGGGTCTGGGGTCTCTGTAATTAGCCGTTGCAATGACGGGCACTGCTCTCCTTGCTCGGCGAGGATGTCTGAGCGAGCTTCAGCTCGCGAGTTCCGCAGCTGACAAAGAGGCGGTGGCTGGCAGGGCGAACGCGCAATTACATCAACCCCAGCAGTTTTGCTTCTTTTGCAGCCAAAAGAAGCGCGTTTGATTACTTTCCGCGTCGAAAGTAAGGATTAAATATTAATAATTAAAAAAGAAAAAAAATACTCGGCGCAGATGGCCGAGTATTTTTAGTATCTATTACTACGGATGATTAAGGAGTAGTAAGACGACCAAGTACCCAGTTGACGATGGCGAAGGCGAGGAAGGCGACAACCAAACCAATGACGGCGTACAGGATAGTATTCTTGGCTGAAGTGACCTGACCACTATCACCACCAGAGACGGTGTACTTAATACCACCGATAATCAGCATAATCACGCTGACTGCACCGATAATAAAGAGCAGGATGTTGACGATTGTCGTAAAGATCGAGCCGTCACCGAATAGGACCGCAGGGGCACCGGTTGGCTGTGAACAGGCGACACCGTTGGTGATACTGGGGCTATTTGGGTCACAGGCAGCCGAGGCTGGCGTCGCTACGGGCGCAAAGAGTGACAAACTCAGTGCGAGGGCTGGAATCACGAGCAGTCCTGCCAGTGCGTTTTTTATTGTTTTGGTCATTTGTTTTATTTCCTTTCTTAAGAAACTTCTATACTAATGTTATAGCAGATTTGAACTTGTTTGTTAAGACCTAACTAAAGGCTTTGACGACCCAGTTGACGA
>DIZP01000025.1:2054-2693 GCA_002429375.1 bacterium UBA6025
GTACCGATAATCTTTTTGGCGTTTTCACCCTTGCCGGCACAAATGGCGCCGGTACTCCCACCGGTCGTGCAAGGCTGAAAGACATCAACGGCGCCAACACTCACCGGAGCCACCAAAGCGCCCATGCCGACTACGAGTGCCAAGGCAATTATCATTTGTTTCATTTTTTTCACTTAAAACCTCCCGATCACAAATTGAGTAATAACGAACGCCGACAAAATGACGATAAGGCCAATTACCGCGTACAGAATAGCGTTCTTGGCTTTGGTGACCGCGCCGGGGTCATTGCCGGAGGTAACAAACGAAAAACCAGCCAAAATAATAACGATGACCGCCATAATGCCGGCTATAAAATAAGCGATGTTCAGGCCGTTGGCCAGCACTTGGTTACCCGACGTCGTAGGGATATTCAGTTGGCTAGCGTTAAGTGATACTTTGGCTGCGAGTGTCATAAAAATATTCATATTACTTAAATACCCCTAGTGTTAAGTTAACTATCGCAATCGAGGCGATCGATATCACCAACCCAACCACCGCGTTTAAAATCGTTTTACGAGCCTTGGCCGAACCCTCGGACGAGCCTTGACTCGTCAAGAACTGGAAGCCACCGTACAAAATGAACCCGACCGCGATATAGCC
>DIZP01000025.1:2986-3553 GCA_002429375.1 bacterium UBA6025
GGAAAGGTGAGGAGTGGCTTGGCGCACGTTGCCGCTGTTCCGGCCGATACCGTCATTGGCGCGATAGCGGCGACGATTGATCCGCTCGCAAAGATAGCGAACAAAACCGCCATGGTCCAGTTTTTGACCTTACTCATATAGACAGCCTTCATTACGTAAACAGTCCACCAGGGATAATAAAGTTGAGCACGGCGTACATCAAGGCGTAAGCTAGGATGCCTATAACGACGTTCCGAATCACTTCGCGGGATTTGCTGACTTTTTCGGAACTATCACCGGCGCTGGTGTATAGGATTGATCCGTAGACAATCCCGGCCACCGCTAGCACCCCAACACCAGCGGTCAAAATATTAATGACTAATAACAAAAGACCCCATACGCCAGNNATGAACCCGACCGCGATATAGCCGACCAGTTGTAATCCGATTTCGGTGACATTCAAGACAATCCGCCAGATGAAGTTGGATAATCCACCGACCGCAGGGTTGTCAGGGCTTAGGAGGTTACAGTCTGGGGCAGGGCCCACCAGGCCGCGGTACCATACGGGAAAGGTGAGGAGTGGCTTGG
>DIZP01000025.1:3892-6523 GCA_002429375.1 bacterium UBA6025
AGCACGGCGTACATCAAGGCGTAGGCCAAGATACCTATGACAACGTTCCGAATCACTTCGCGGGCCTTGCTGACTTTTTCGGAACTATCACCGGCGCTGGTATACAGGATTGATCCGTAGACAATCCCGGCCACCGCTAGCACCCCAACACCAGCGGTCAAAATATTAATGGCTAGTAACAAAAGACCCCATACGCCAGTAGTTTCGAGGGTTTTGCCGCCTTTTTGGTCGCAAGATATAATCGACGTCGAAACGCCGCCGCAGCTTGTTGCCGCAGATACAACTGGGCCAACAAAGATCCCACCAATTCCCATTACCAGCGCCGACGCAATTACTGTTTGTTTTATTTTCATATCTACTCTATAAAATACAACAAAACTCCATCTGGGGCAAGAGTTTAGTGATATTGCTATTGCTTTTTTTAAACATTAGTGATATAACTATATGCATAGAAACATGTTACAGTATTTAATTTAGAGTGCGTCAAGCACGGAGAATACATACAATGAGCCATTACAGCGAAACCCAACCAACTATCGACCGTATCGAAACCGGTAAAGATAGAAAAAGAGGCGTTAGTCTGAAGCGTAAGGCGGCCGCACTCGCTTTGACTTTAGTGACGGCGGCTGGCGTAGCTGGTTGTGGTACTAGTGGCGGAACCGCCGAAGCCAAGCCGACTACCAGTACATCGGCCGAAGCCAAGGTCCCCAGCACAGCCCCAGTCGGTGCCGAGACGATCAAACCGGCCGATTCATCCGCGTCCGAGAAAGCCTACGCCGCTTACCTAGAGACCCTCACCCCGGCCCAACAAGCCGTCCGTGAGAGTCTAAAGCCTGACAGCCTCGCTAAGATGTCCGACGCCGAGGTCACCGACGTATTCACGATTAAAGCCTCAGAGGTCACCGATGGCAAAGGTAAAATCAATATCAAGGATTACGAGGAAGCCTTTGCGGCCCGTTCCGGCGCCATCCTAATGGCCGGCTGTTCCACCCAAGAATACGACGAAGTCGTTAGAACCACAGTTAATATCCCCAAGGATGCCGCTCAGCACGCCCTGGCGGTTAAATATAACGAGCTAGCCAGCCCCGCCTTCTATGGACATAAGTCGGGTGACTTAAAGGCGAACGAAGATGTGATTCTCCGATCAGAGATGATTCAGGACCTACGCCATAATGGGGTAAAGCCTTTCCCCAACCCCTACCTGGCCGAGGTTACCCTCACCGACAAACCAGCAGACGCCTACGTCCATCCCGATGGCACGGTTGACTTAAAGATCACAACTCGCTTAAGGGATAACTACGATACCGCCCTTATGAGCATAGCGATTGGCATAGACACCCCTACGACCGATAGGTTAGATGTCAACACCATAACCGGCCTCCATATCGACGCCGATGGTGCGGTCGTGCCCGGCACCATTGTCTTGAATTAAAAATCTTTTTTGACCAGCCGCCACATCGATGACGCTTATGTTATCATAAGGCTGTGATTAAGAAATCCAGTCAGCGCTGGCTCATCCTTACCAGCCTAGTATTGCTCTTTAGCGTCTTGGCGGCTCCTTTCGTGGCGCGACTCGAAACCGCCCAGGCTAAGG
Source organism: bacterium UBA6025 (assembly GCA_002429375.1). GTDB lineage: Bacteria > Patescibacteriota > Saccharimonadia > Saccharimonadales > Saccharimonadaceae > UBA1547. The sequence goes on from DIZP01000025.1 coordinate 5,487, forward strand.
CATACACGTATACCGACACGTCGATTACCACCGCCGAACAATGCCTAGCGGCCGGCGGCACTGCGCCGCTAAGCAAGCCCGGTAGCGTGACCGCATTTAGTTGTCAACTATCAAGCACGCCTGCCCAAGAAGCCAGAATGATGCTGGCGGCTGGCTGGCTGGCTGGCTGTCTGGCGCACCAAAATGATATCTCGGCCAGCGACCTGGCGAATAACCAACTGAATTCCACTCAGGAGAACCAAATAATTGGCGTCGTCCTGAACAACTCCGACGGCATGATCCCCTGTAACACCCCGGCCAACGTCAGCGCTGCCCTACAAGAGGTTAGTTACCCCGATCTTTTGAGCCTCGCCAAGACGGCCGGCTGCGTGGCGGCAGACGCCGGCAGTCTGCACTGTAGCGCCCTCCGAAACGGCGACCAGTTTGGAAACAAAGCCTACCAGAAAATTGTCAACAGCAAGTGGGGAGCTGGTACGGCTGCCTTAACTGACGTCGAGAAGTATTATATAGTCTTTAATACTTTCGTGGCTGGTTGTCAGGCGAATAAAATAGCCAACCCAACGGCCGCCGAAACAAACGCCGCCAAACCATCGGGCGACAACTCCAGTCATTTTTTTCAAATCACAGAGGTTAGTCCGGCCGGAATTGTAATTAGCCCCAAATCGGTCTACAAAGCCGTTTTTCAGCGGGACCGCGATATTAGTACTGCCAACCCGTCGCTCAGCTGGAACGACGGCACTTTTAGCTGTGCGACCCTAGCGAACATGACGGGCAGCTACGCCAGTAATTACGCTTCGTGGGTCAAGTATCATCAAAAGTTAGCGGCAGCAATGACAGTCTTAGTGAACCCAGCAAAAGATGGACCCGCCGCCAAAGATAATTCGACCTCCACCTGTACCATCGACGGCATTGGCTGGATCGTCTGTCCGGTCATGAGCTTTATGGGTAAGATTACAGACACGGCCTTCAACTTCTTGGCCAGTAATTTCCTGGAAACAAAAGCCAACGTAGTAACAAACCCGTCGACCGTAAATGCC
>DIZP01000029.1:0-23339 GCA_002429375.1 bacterium UBA6025
GGTCTTTTTTTGATTACAAATCCTTCATAATGAACCTATGGACCTTTATGAAGACATCCCGATGAATGGGTATTACCAGCCGACTATCGAGAGTTGCCAAAGGAGAGGCCGAGACGCTTTAACCGCTCGTTTATGTGATGACGTTCAAAAAAGTCTCTGATGTACTCATCTTCAGCCGCGAGCGACAAATCGTTAATTTCTCTGTCGCCGACGTCTGCAATAACCACGCTGTCGACATCATCACTCATCATAATAGACTCACTGCTGCCTTTACCGCTACTGTCATAGACAGTGAGGGTTAACAGGTTCGGGAGCCAGTTGAGAAGTGGCTCGGAAAGTGGCGTCGATACTATCAGCCGTGGGTCGCGAATTTGTGCCACCAGAAATTTCGTTGGCCCCCATGGGCCGAAGCGAAGAGCACCCCATTTGGCAGCGTCCTCATTTATATTCCAACCTTCGACATCAGCAGGATTAATAACTTCACGATTAGCAAGCAGGACGACCGTTTGGCGCATCAACTCCTTTGGTGAAAGGGGAGGCGCGTCGCTTCTATCCGGTGGTTGCTGTTCTTGATTCATTATTCTATAATACGCCGATTCTAAAATAATGGCATCGTGGCAAAAGGGCGTGGAGTCTTTATGTATCAAGAATGCTATATATTGTATAATTAAATAAAGGAGGATTTATGAATAAAAGACTTATATATATTATCGCCGCCGTAGTCGTTATACTGGTAGCCCTTGGTGGCTATTTTATGGTCAGAAATAACAGTACCACCACGAATCAAAATAATAATACGCCTGCGCAATCAACCACGACGCAGTCACAGCCGACAACCACACAGGCCGAAAACTTAATTACTATAAAGGGCTTCGCTTTTAGCCCCTCGGACCTAAAGATTAAAAAAGGCACGACCGTCACCTGGAAAAATGAGGATTCCGTGACCCACACGGTTAAGTCTGATTCTTTCGTGTCAAAAGATTTAGCGACCGGTGATACTTTTCAGTTTACGTTCGACACCGCCGGAACTTTTAGTTATATATGTTCCATCCATCCTTCGATGACGGGAACGGTGACGGTAGAGTAGCAAGAAACGTTGACGAGAGAAAGGACTTGGTCACGTTCCGCGACCCCGAAACTTCACGATTGACGATCAATCGTCATCGGAAGGTTTCCCTCGAACTGCCACTGGCAGTTTTCGCCTTCGCGCCCAGGGGTGAAGGTTGAAGACATTTTCGAATAGACCAAATAAAATAGCGACCCGGAGGTCGCTGCTTTATTTGGTACGCGAGAAAGGACTTGAACCTTCACGCCCGAAGGCACTAGCTCCTAAGGCTAGCGTGTCTACCAATTCCACCACTCGCGCAAATTTGGTACTTCACTACTATAGCAAACAATCGACATCAGATAAACCCTTCACGGCGGTCAAGTACTATACCTCCCAGATGGTGCTTGTGCTATCATAAAGACAACTAGATACAACGTCATAAAGAGATGGAGAATGATGAGTAAAATCGCCCAATATTTAAACGAACACATCCTAGGTGAGGTAACCAGCTCGAAGGCTGTCCGCCAACGCTTTTCCCAGGACGCCAGTATTTTAACGATTACGCCTGAATTGGTGATGTTCCCCCGCGTGACGAACGATATTCGTAAAGCCGCACGATTTTCTTGGCAACTCGCCGAGAAAGGCCACGTTTTGCCAATTACTACTCGCGGTGGAGGCTCTGATCAAACTGGCGCGGCTATCGGCCGGGGCATCATCGTTAACACGACGGCCCATCTGAATAACGTCATTCACCTTGGCTTAAAGGACAAAGACCGTTTTGTCCATGTCCAGCCAGGGGTCAACTTTAAAACTCTCAACGATATATTGAATTGGCATGGTCTTTACGTTCCAGCCTATCCCGAATCAGCCGCGTACAGTACCGTGGGTGGCGCCGTAGCGAACAATGCTGGTGGAGCGCTATCTGGACGATTTGGACTCGTTGGCGACTATGTCACGCGGCTTGAAGTCGTGTTGGCGAACGGTGATCTGATTGAAACGACCCGCCTGAATAAGCGCGATTTTAGCACCAAAAAAGGCCTCCAAACCTTCGAAGGCGAAATCTATCGCAAACTTGACGGCCTGATCGAAGACAACCAAAAAATCATCAACGACAAATTGGTCGGTAACGAACGGGACAACACGGGCTATGGCCGTCTGTCACAAGTCAAACATCGAGACGGTTCGTTTGATTTGACGCCACTCTTTGTCGGCAGCCAAGGAACACTCGGCATTATTTCGGAAATCGTCTTAAAGACCGAGTATATCAGCAAAGACCAGACCATCATTGTGGCCGTCGTCGATAACGACGAGGTTGCCCACGATGCGGCCGATACCCTGCGTTCGCTCGAACCAGTCATGCTTGAGACGTTTGACGGTGAGTTATTCAACATCGCTAAAGCCCGTGGCAAAAAGTATCCATTCTTTAACATCACAGAGAGCGATGCGACGGTCGGGGCTATTATTTATCTGCAGTTTAGCGACTTTGGTGATCGAGCCCGTGCCCACAAGCTAAAAAAAGCACTCAAAATTCTTGCCAAGTATAACGCCTCGGTTGTAACATCCGCCGATCACGCCATCGACGAGCTTTCGGCTATCCGCGAGGTCATGTCGTCAACGTTCGTGTTGGAGTCGGAAGCCAATTCGTTCCCTCCACTTATAGATGGGGCTCACATTCCGTCTGACCGCTACGCCGACTTTATCGCCGCGGTTGCCGAGCTTGCTAAGAAACACCATGTCAAGTTACCGCTTCGAACGCGGGTGCTCGACAGTGTCGTATTCGCCCGTGCCGCCCTGCAGCTTGATAAACTGGCTGACAAGCAAAAAATGCTCAAGTTGATCAACGACTATAGCCAACTCGTCGACAAACACAACGGTATCTTTGTCGCCGAATCGGGTGAAGGTCGCGTCAAGGCAAATGCTGCCTACGCTCTGTTAGAGGATGATGTCAAACAGCTCTACGAGCAGGTTCGTCTCAGTTTTGATCCCTTCGGCACCTTGAATCCTGGCGTCAAACAGCCCACCGAGCTCAAAACATTGGTTGAAGCTTTGCGCTCGACCTATGACTTGGCAGACTTTGCCGAGTACTCTCCCCACAGTTAGGCCTTGAAAACTCCTCGCTGGGCGTCTATGCTATAGAGGGTATATGCGCGAGTGGCGGAATGGTAGACGCGCTAGCTTCAGGTGCTAGTGTCCTTCGGGACGTGGAAGTTCGAGTCTTCTCTCGCGTACCAAAAGAAAAAGCAGTCTGAAATGACTGCTTTTTCTTTTGGTCTGTTGAAACTTGAACTTTCACGGAAATTTTGCCCAGCAAAATTTCAACGCTGGAAGTTCGGTGTAGCAACCGAGACCGAAAAAGTGTTTACATTTTTTCGTCGACCGAGCGGAAAAGCGAAGCGCTGTCTTCTCTCGCGTACCAAAAAAATACTATAACTTACTTATCTCTTTTTTAATCCGATCGTTTTGAATGCCCATAGTGGGGTCGTCGTATGTATATTTAACGATGCCTTTTTCGTCAATTATGACGTATGTATGACCAGGTTTCGCGCCTTTATGCATAGATGATGCCAGAGTCATCATTCCGTAGCTTCGCGATGTAGCGATATCGCTATCGAGGAGTATCGTTTCTTTGCCGAGGTCTGGCTGGCGCTTGACGGCCGTCGCCCATTCACCTTGTTGGTCGGGTACTATACTCACGCTGACTACCTGGTCGTTATTAAGGTCCTTGTCTGTTCCAAGGGCAGCTATTTGGTTCCAGCACGCTGGATAGCAGACAATGCCTTCGTTGAAGAAAAGAACCACTTTTTTGCCGAGCAGACTACTCAGTGTAACTGTCGTACCGTTATAGCTCGGTAATTCAAAATTAGGAGCTGGTTTACCGATTAGGTTCGCGTAACTATTTTTAACTGAACTATTTGTGGTACTGGGCGTGGCGACTCGGCTATAGATAACTAAGCCAATAAAACTTAAAATCAGCAGGGTTAAAGTAATCCGGAATTTCATAATTTATTCTCCTTTGTCTCATTCTCATTTGTATTATTTCGAGCTTGCCGATAAGCCAGCCAGGCTATCCCGACGAAGAGGCTGACGAAAAACAACATCCATATTGTTTCTGGTACAAAATCAGTCACTTTGCTCACGGCATGGGTTGCGTCTGCGGTCCAGAGGTTAATATCAAGCTGATACGCATCATTCAGTGCTTCCGGGCCACGGCTTCCAAAGTAGAGGATTAGTGAACCGACGCCGATATAGAGAATTCCTGAAATTAAATGCGACAGAAACAGTGAAATTTTATGTCCAAACAGGGTGTAGTGCACTTGGCGCTTGAGTGCCTGGAACCGTTCGAGTACTTTAGTTCGGTCTATGAACATTGCTATGATAAATAGCGGTACTACCATGCCAGTGACGAACGCTAACGAATAGACGCCTCCTAGCACCCACGATCCTGGTAAAACAGACAGTGCCATCACACCGGCGAGTACTGGCGCGCAGCAACTGGTCGCAATACCTGAAAATATTCCCAGTACGTAGAGCGATCCAAAGCTATGTTGTTTACCGAGTTTTGGCTTGACGTGTATCGGTAACATCATGGACTTTCCCAAAATGAGGGATACGCCGAGAGCGACCATAAATAAGCCGCCGGCAGCGAATATGACAGCGTGATTATCTCGGAATAATCCCCCGAGGCTGGCAAATCCCAAACCAAGCGGCAGGAAGACGGTTAAAAGCCCCAAGAAATACACAAAAGTCATCAAGAAAATCTTGGTTTTTGTCTGAAAAATCGAAGCAAGGTAAGAGGGTAACAGCACGCCGACACAACACGGCGCAAACAGCGCGGCACCACCAGCTAAAAAGGCAGTAATCAGTGAGGCGGTTTCGACAATACCCATCCTATTTATCCTCGCAACAGTTCATGACTGCATCTGAAATTGATTTTTTGCCAGGGTCATTGTGATAGGCGAAGACAATATAGGCGCTCACCCAAAGTACCAGCAGGACTACGAGCGGTAGCATCGTCGAATCATTACCGACGATTGCCCCGTAGAACGTGACGGTGACAGTCAAGAAGAATGGTAACGTAAATATCCGCAGAGCGGGCATGACTCGTTTGTCGACCGCATAGTAAAGGCCCGTGACACTTTGACCCATCAGCAAGCCCAGCAGCACCGCGTCACGAAAATAACCGGTCCGGTACAACAACAGCAAGCCAATCCAGGTCAGAACAATGCTTCCACAGAGCGCACAGACCTTAATTGAGAATATTTTTTTTATCCCTAAAATAACCAGAAAGAGGGAAGTAATGATGATGAGAATAAGGGCTAGCATATTACGCCCCGGCCATCCCGACAGCAGTTTCCAGCTGTTGGTTTATATTTTTTTCAAGCTTCATAAAAACTCCTTAATTACGTTAAAAGTTGGCTACCAAAGGTAGTCCGATTGTGTAATGTGGGAGTTCTAAAATCTAAAGAGTGAGTGCAGGATGGTAAGATCCGGCGGTTTGAACGAAGCGCTAAAAATTAACTCTTGGGGAGGCAGGGGCTTGGGAAAGCTGACAATTTGAAATTGTACGTAATACGGTTCATCAAGAGGGGGAGTTGGTATATGCTTCTCGTCTTGAAGAATATTTGCTTCGTGCTGTAAACCGATCCGTTGATTTCCCACACAGGCACTCGCACAATTTTGAGTGGTTTGCATACCGTGTTCCATTGATACCGCCGAGGCGTGTAAATTACTCAGGAGTGGACCTACAAAAAGAAAACTAATAGCAATCAGTATGCGGATTGCAGCATAGTGTGAAGTGAATTTCTTACCCAACAACATACAGGTAGTATACACTAACATAAGTTGTTTATATACCCCTAGGGGGTATATACTAGAGGTATGATAGAATCAACTCGTAAACGTGCGATCCATCGTCTCAAAATTGCTCAGGGTCAATTAAACGGACTTCAAAAGATGATAGATAATGACGTGTATTGTATGAATATTTTGACGCAAAGCTTAGCAATTCAGAAATCACTGTCGTCTCTTAGCAAGCTTATGATTCAAAACCATATCACAGAACATATTACACCAATGATTGCTCTGAATAATCCAGACATGCAGCTCAAAGCAACTAACGAACTGCTTGAAATGTATGAGTTACACAATAGGAGGGGATAGTAATTGACCGTTCCAATGCTTATTAAGACCATGTTGATGACGCTCGTAGCAATTATAGTTCTGAGTACGAGTCAGTTTTATCATGTGTCGGCTATGCCAAATCAGTCTGGTACGCGCGTCTCTGATCATGGGAGTTCAACCAGCTCTGAACAGCTTTGTTCGCCGTCCCATATAGGGACAATGGCGAAGGTCGAGAATCAGAATCAGCAAAAAGATATCAAAAAGCACGATAACAAAGACGATGAGCCTCAGCCACCGTATTATCTTCAGTTTACGTGTTCCACATATACGACAACTTCGAGTCGCGATTATGTCTATACGCCTCTGGAGGACTCTATAAAAGTGCCGCTCTATCGGCTCTACAGTGTCGTCCGTAGATAAGCACCGTTGAGTATCCTCAACAACCTTTAATCTACGGAGAATCTATGAATCAACTACCAGGTATGGCCATGGATCGGTCATGAAACAAATAAAAACCTCCCCAAAAAAACCACGAAGTAAATCTGTTACTAAGCTAATGATTGTTCTCTTAGCCGTTGTGATGGCGTCTGTGGCGCCCATTAGTATTGCAACCAAAGCCTTCGCTGATCAGTACGACGCGCGCATCAAGGCACTTCAAACTGAAATTAGTCAGTACCAAGCCCAAGCAGGGGCACTGCAAACCAAAGCAGTCAGTTTGCAAGATGCATTAATTCGTCTTGCGAGTGAAAAAGCTGTCATCCAAGTTCAAATTGATCTTAACCAAGCAAAATATGATCAATTACAGCAACAAATCAATGAAACAACGGCGAAGATTAAAATCAACAAAGACGCGCTCGGTAATACTATCGCCGATCTTTATGTCGATGGCAAAATCTCACCACTGGAAATGATTGCCAGCAGCAAGAATATCAGTGACTACCTCGACAAACAAGAGTATCGTAATTCAGTCCGTGACCAGTTGGCCCAAACCATTAAAACTATCAAACAACTTAAAGCCCAGCTGGACGAACAACAGACAGCAATCAACCGGACGTTGACTGATGGCAAAAACGCCCGGGAAGCGCTCACCAGCAAAGAAACCGAGCAACAAACACTGCTGACGCAAACCAACGGCCAAGAAGCTGCCTACCAACAATTATCAACCGATAAACAAACCGAAGCCGATAAACTCGTCCAAGCGCAAATTGCGTCGAATATGAGCGCGGCACGGCGCGGCAATAGCCAAACTCTGGTGAGTGATGTTATCGGTGGCGGAGGTTATCCTAGCGCTTGGGCGAATGCGCCCCAAGATACGGTTATCGATAACTGGGCGTTATTCAATCGCGAATGTGTCAGTTACGTCGCCTGGAAGATAGCCTCAACCGGCAGGTTTGTGCCCTACTTCAACGGCCAAGGTAATGCCAATCAATGGGAATCGTATGTTGCGGGATATGGCATTAAATCGGGAACGACTCCCGTGGTCGGTTCGGCCGCGGTCTTGTACGGCGGTGCCTATGGGCACGTTATGTACGTCGAAGCGGTGAGCGACGATAAAAGCCGAATTACCATCAGCGAGTATAACTATGGCTGGTCAGGCATGTATTCGAAACGTTCAATTTCAAGTGCCGGATTAACATATCTCTATTTTTAAAAAATCAAGTAAAGCCTAGGTCTTCAAATTTATCGCACATTTTCAAGAGAGAGGGATATAATTGGTTCCACATAAGGTCGACGTGGCGTACCAAATAAAATTGCGACCTTCGGGTCGCTATTTTATTTGCTTTCGTCCGAGGAAGACCCGAAGCGCTGTCTTTATGAGCCATCTTGTTGGCATTTTTGACAAAAGTAAAACCCCGTTCCGAAGGAGCAGGGCTCACTTCGGAACAGGGCTAGCTATGGACAGCTGACTAGTCTTTCAGCAGGATTGAGAACACGATGCCGCTGCCGAGTCCAACAAAGCATGCCGCAGCAAAACTGCCGAGGACAGCGCCGAAGTCGGTGCTCAAGTCAGTGCTCCAGCTGACCTGGGTCAACCAGGTTACCAGCAGTATGCTGACCAGGACATCAGCCCCAAACGTGCCGATCACTCCAACGAATTTGATGAAACTGGAGATATGGCGTCGTTTTTCTGCAAAGGTAGTAATGGCTGCCAGGGCCGCAATCAGGCCGATGACAATGACTGCCAACGCGCCGAGAGTAGCTCCGCTGTATCCGAAGGTACCATAGCTGTTGCCCCTTTCCTGGGCAACCGTCGAAATGGACAGGGCCTGCGCCGTAGCGCTTAGGGTAAGGGACATAGAGATATGCTAGCATAAAAAAGATATTTTGTCAACCACACAGACCTCTTTCTATACATGGCAAATTGACAAACTTGTTCGATTTTGACCTTGTATCCTATTTAACTTATACTTACAGCATCTATGTGGGCAAAACCAAAATCATCCGGCTTCACGATTGTCGAACTCCTGATCGTCATCGTAGTTATTGGTATACTAGCCGCCGTTACCATCGTGGCCTACAACGGCATACAGGGACGGGCCCAAGCAGCAGCCGTCTCATCGGCCCTGGAACAAACGACTAAGAAGCTGTCTTTATATATGGTCGACAACGCGGCTTATCCGCCCGACCTGGCCACCGCGGGCATCAATAACACCGGTGGCACTTCCTATCAGTACTCGGTCAATAATGCCGTCTCCCCCCAGACTTACTGCGTCACAGCGACCGATGGTTCAACCAGTTACAAGGCCAGCTCGGTGGCCCCAGCGCCGACTAGTGGTGGTTGTCCTGGACACGGAGTCGGGGGAGGCGGGGCAGTGACTAACCTAGCTATTAATCCCAGCGCGGCTACTAACGCCACATATTGGTCGAACAATATAGGCGGAACAACTCTAATTAGGGATTCGTTGACAACACGTCCAGGTTCGTTGTCGAGCGGTAGTATTGAGACAACATTCTCAGTAGGCAGTACCGCCTCGACCCAATTATGGGATGGGACGACGACGCCAGAAGTTCCAGTAACACCTGGTGATATAATTACTATCTCAGCTTGGGTAAAATCGTCCGTCGCCGGCCGGATTTTACAAATAGGCGATAGATGGAGGGATAGCTCCAATGTCCAACTTAGCGTATCTAATGGACCCAATATCACTACCTCTACTAGTTGGACGCAAGTTAGTTTCACCGCTCAGACTCCAGTAGGTACGGCCTTCGATCACATATCTTTTTATTTCGCAGGCACAAGCGGTGATAGCTGGTGGCTCGATGATGTCATGGTAACAAAAGGCTCAACGGCCTATAACTACGCCGACGGAAACTCACCAAACTGGGTCTGGAACGGCACGCCCAATAACTCAACTTCAACTGGGCCCGCGCTATGATAAAAAAGCCCCTTTCGTCCCGCGGCTTCACTATCGTCGAACTCCTAATTGTCATTGTCGTTATCGGCATTTTGGCCGCCATAACCATCGTGGCCTACAACGGCATTCAGCAACGCGCAACTATCGCCTCATTAAACTCCGATTTGGATAATGCCTCTAAAACGATAAAACTATTCCAAGTCGACAATAGTGCGTTCCCTACTACTATCAATTGCGCAGTACCTGACAGCACAACCAATAAATGTGTCAAATCGAGTAATGGTACTACCTACCAATACATATCAACCATCGCTCCTCAACTATTCTGCTTAACCGCCACCAACAGCACTTATAGCTACAACATCGGCCAAGATGGCACGCCGCTTGCAGGCCCTTGTCCCATATTACGTTTTGATGCAGGTAATTCTATATCTTATCCGGGTACGGGTACTACGTGGACTGACGTAAGTGGCAACGGCAACAATGGAAATCTTGTCAACGGTGTTGGTTTCAGTAGTGCGAACGGTGGATCGTTAAGTTTTAACGGCGTTAATAATAATGTTGATGCCGGTACAAATCCGATTTTTGATATTACTGGTCCGATGTCGCTTGATGCATGGGTAAAAACAACTCAAATAAGTTTTGGTGGCATCGTTACGAAATATAGTGCACCCGGTCTCGCGTATGGCTATGATTTATCCGTTTATAATAATAAAACCGCATTCAATATTAGATCCGGCGCTAACGGTTGGAACGCCACAGCGTTCAGTAATACGGCTATTAACGATAATAACTGGCATTACGTTGTCGGTGTCTATAATGGCAGTAGTGTTATAGCTTATGACAACGCCGTAGCTGGTCCATCGTCACCGTGGTCTTTCGGGTCGAGCCCATCGAGCTCCTCTCTTCAAATTGGGTCACGAGGCGGTTCTGGGTATTTTGCTGGTCAAATCAGTAACGTTCGTATCTACAACAAGGCTCTATCCCAGTCCGATATCGATCAAAATTTCAATGCATCTAGAGGCCGATATGGTATATAGGGGTTCAAAATATTCTCGCGGTTTCATGATTGTCGAACTGCTAATCGTCATTGTCTAGAAGAAATTAAAAAAAGTAAGCCCCGCCTTCACGGAGCTTACTGTTGTAGTTGCTCGACATGACGGCGGGGCGCTAGTCGGTTCGATCTAGGGTTGTGCGGAGAGGGTGCAGGCGACGGATACGCTCGATACCAAGCGTGGGCAGCTTGATGGTCAAGTTCTCCGGCTGGTCGAGGTGTATCCCAGGAGCTTTTTTGACAAACTCCGGGTTCTTCTTCAACGCATCCTTGAGGAGCGTGCGCTTACCGAGCTTGGTGAAAACCTTGAGTTTTCCCATCCGCTTGATATAGAGCATGGCACGGGCTTCGTCGTCAACGATCAGCGATGCGATCGCAAACTTCGCACTCAGCGTGCCACCGCGCAAGACAACCATCTTGCCTTTGCCCTCGGTGAGGAAAGTGCGATGCAAACTGTAGATACTGGTGATACGGTCGACCAGTTCCTCGCGAACGGTCGTCAGAGCATCAACTCTGGGTCCGAACTTGTCAAGAACTGCTTTGATCTCTCGGTCCTTGGCCAGCTCGTTTTCTGCCAGCCGCGATTCGGTTTTGGACAGGTCGTCAAGCAGCGACTGAAGCATATCAATCGCCTCAGCTTGTGGCACAGCGGTCATTACTCACCTCTCTAATTTGGAAAGATCTCTAGAACACTAGCTGTCTATATTATATTATAATTTTGTATTTATTTCTTAGGTCTGACAGTTCCGCCAAATTTCACTACGGCTTCGCGTATCGTCCGTATGTCATCTACGCTCAGCTCGGTCTGATTCTCAACCGAGTTAACTACTTTTAAAAATTCTTTGGCCGCTTCGGGATTAACGTTGGGGTCTGGGATAAGTTCTGCCTGTATTGGCACCTCTGAATGTCCTGATGTTTCTTCGAAAAATTCACTTCTAACCATTACCTAATTATACCATTGGACTGTGGTGGGGTAGAAGAAAAGCCCGCACCGAGAAGGAGCGGACTCAACTTCTTGGAGCGGGCTGGATCAGGCGACGTAAAAGTGGGCCCAGATCAACCGTTGGTTATCCGCGGACACGTCGATAACGCGCAGGTCCAGTTGGCTAATCGTCAATTGCTTCGGTTCGAAGCTCTTTCGGATTAGGTCGGCGATGGCTTTGGTTAGCACCGGGCTGAGCCAGTGACTGTCCTCGTAGTCGTCATCCATCCGCTGGGTCAGCTCGACCGTCACGATTGCGCCGAAGACCTCGCCCGGCCCGACCTGTTGCTTTTGTTTGGCCAGGCGGCGGACCGTCCACCAGACCATCAGAGGGCTGGCCAGGCGTGGCACGTCTTCTTGGTTGGAGAGTAGTTCGATTGGATCCCATTTCATGTTATCGACTCATCCGTCCTGTCAATTTTATCGTGGGTCGATCCCACAACGGTGCGACTTGTGTTAAAAGCGCCGGAGCGCGTATCAAGCTTGATAATATTATGGCTTGAATCTGCCAAAAAGTCAACCGAGTTGAAATGTTTAAATAACCAAAGCTACGTTGGCGAACCGACCTAGACTTGGTTAGTTGCCCGGGATTATATCGCGTCGGGCGGCGCGTCTTGCTTATTACCTCCGTTGATGGAAATCCTGGATAGGGAAGTGGCGCTCGCTTCGGTCAGTCGCCGTAGCTGGCTGTGTAGACGTACTCGGGGGCGACCAAATCGAAGCCCGTGCCTTTTGGTACCGACACGATCTTGATGACGTGGTTGGGTACCACCGCCTGACCGTCCCGGTGAGGGCTGTCAAAGCAGAACAGGACCGTTGCCAGTACCCGTCCGGCTTTGTTGTAGCAAGTGGAGGACGGCACCAGGTAGCCGTTCATCGGCACGCCTTCGATGAAGACTTCCACCCTCTCGTCGCTGAGCGGCTGGCGCCTGATGTTCAGTCCCAAGGCCGGGTAGGCCCGCTGCATCTGCTCCTTGTCGAGGGCGACCGCCAATTGGGTCTGGTTGACGTCAATCGAGTCGACCATTGTCTCGTCCTGGAGCTCAAGAGTACTCACGAATCCTTCTTTCCTGAACAGTGTTTTCTTATTAGACGGATGAATAATAAGCTGCCTCATTTATACCATTTTAAGACCTGTCGGTCAAACCCAGGCTGCAAAGGTCCGTCCTTTGTAACAAATCCTAAGCGACCCGACTGAGTATTGCGGCCTTGATACCTACGCTATGGTGGCGATGTATCAAAAACTTCAGCAGATAGAGTAAGGAAATAATATTACGTAGGTCCGTCCTCCACGCTCATATAGACGCCCTCTATATTTAGGGGTAGAATGAGAACTAACGAGTTTGTCAAAAATCAAAGATAAGCGATAAAGAAAGAAGTGTTAAATAATGGCTTTAATCGATAACAAAGATAAATCTATGCTTGAAGCATTGGAAAATGCCTTAGATTCATCTGAGCAGGTCGATATTCTAACAGCATTCTTCTATTTTTCTGGCTTCTCTCTTATTGCAGAAAAACTCAGAGATAAGAAAATAAGAATTCTTGTTGGTACTTCCGTCGAGCCTGCCGCAGTCGATCAGCTACTAGCAGCACAGCAACAAGACCCCTCCGTCAGCTTAGAAAGATTTACCAGTAGGACGCCTTTAAGTGGAAGAGTCGAACGTAAAAACGAATATACCGAAAGTTTTATAGAGCTATTCAATAAATCATCGCTTTATGACAATACAGTAGATCAAAGTCTGTATGAATTATTCGAGACTAAGCTCCGGGACGGTAGCCTCGAGGTTAAACTTACTAGTGAAAGGAATCACGCAAAAACGTATGTCCTGAAAAATAAAGCCGAGTTCTCACAAGGTGGCGATGCAAAAGGCGTTGTGTTTATGGGATCGAGTAATTTTACGTTTCAGGGTCTTAAGGGACAGGGTGAACTCAATCAATCATTCCGTGACAATGATGCCTTTGATTCTTACGAGGATCATTTCAACAAACTATGGGACTCATCGGAGTCGATTGACGTACAGTCAAAAGACAGTAACGATAACTTCATTAAAGAAGTTGAAAAGAGAGTGTGGATTCACGCAACCCCAGACCCTTATAAGATTTACGTAAGGATTCTACATGAAATTTTTGGACAATCGGATGACGAATCAATTAAATCACCATCTGATATATCTAGTGGCTTGTTTAGTAATTTAAAATACCAAATAGACGCAATTAAAGAAGGGATTGACTGTTTAAATAAAAATGACGGTGTTATTATAGCGGACGTCGTTGGACTCGGTAAGAGTATCATCGGATCGGCTATTGCTTACAACCTTGACATGCAGCGTACGATTATAGTCGCACCGCCCCACTTGGTACCTCAGTGGCAACAATATGTTCAAGATTTTGGAATTAGAGGAGCTAAAGTAGAGAGCTCCGGTAAAATTCAACAACTATACGAAGAATATGCCGAATCGCCAACCCCGGCTCTATATATTATCGATGAAGCCCACCGATATAGGAATGAGCAAACGTATGACTATCAATGGCTTCATCAGCTTACGAGATCTCATGCGGATAATAAGATTATGCTACTTACCGCTACGCCGTTTAATAATGCACCAGGTGACATATTTGCACTCATTAAGTTATTTCAGACTCCTAGCCGATCGACTATACATTCAGTAGATAACTTGAGTGTACGTTTTCGAGAGCTGGTAAGTGAGTATGCAAAGCTCAAGAAATTACGAAAATCTAAGACTGATGAGGAAAAGACAAATAAACTCGCATTAAAAATAAGTAACGAAATTCGACGGTTAATTGAACCAGTTATAATTCGTCGTTCAAGGGTCGATCTCCGTGAAATCAAGGAATATGCTGATGATTTAAAGCGACAAGGTATAGATTTCGCAGATGTTGTCGGCCCTGAACTAGTTTCTTATGATCTCGGTGAACTGACTACGCTGTATATAGATACGTTGCAAAAGCTAACAGGCGACAGTAATGAGGACGGCTTTATAGGCGCTCGTTACAAACCTATGACTTACCTAAAAGACGCTTCAGCGTTTAAAGAAAAGTATAGTTTACTTTTCGACGATAGTGACCTGAAAACCGCTCAATCCAACCTGGCACAGTTTATGCGTCGGCTGCTCGTCACGCGGTTTGAAAGCTCTAAGTACGCATTTCAATCAACGCTCCACAACATTATTCTATCCAATGAGTCTATCCTAGCCTGGTGGTACGACAAGGGGGTAGTGCCTATCCTAAAAAAGGGCAGCTTACCCAATCCTGATGATTTTGAGCTAGACGAAAACGACAATATAGACTCGTTCTTGGCGGGCTTGGGAGATGTAAGCGAAGAGGAGAAAAATGCTTTTAAAAAACGAGGTGTCTTTGTAAACTCAGAATATATAAGTCCAGAGTTTATTGGGGACGTAGAGACAGATCTTGGGATATTAAGAGAAATCGAAACTAGATGGTTTGGTGCAGGTAGTACCGATTTCGATCCAAAGCTTGATGAGATCGAAGCCACGATCAAGAACTTAGTCTTAGAAAACCCAAACCGTAAAATCGTGATCTTTTCATCTTATGCGGACACGGCAAAGTATGTCCACCGGAGCCTTGTTGAGCGAGGGGTACAGAGGACATTATTATACACTGGGGGGAGTAGTGCTGAAGATAAACGGACCGTCACGGCGAACTTTGACGCCGGTATCGACCCGGCATCACATAAACATAAGAATGATTATGACATTATTATTGCAACAGATGCGCTGAGTGAGGGTTTCAACCTACACCGTGCTGGCGTCGTAATTAACTACGACATTCCATATAATCCAACTCGAGTCATTCAACGCGTCGGTCGTATAAATCGTATCAATAAGCGTGTATTTGATAAATTATATGTATATAACTGTTTTCCTACAGCACTTGGAGAGGCGATCACGAATACTAGAGAAGTATCAACGCTGAAGATGCTTTTGATCACTAACATTGTTGGGAGCGACACCAGGACTCTTACGCCGGATGAAGACGTAAAGAGTATGTGGCAGCGAGAATATAAAGAAGCAGACGCTGAGAATAATCAAAAGTCATGGGACGTCGAACATCGTAACCGGTATAACGCGATTAAGCACGATACTACAATCATCAATGAAGTGATGAGAATTCCAGAACGTACCAGAATTATTAGGCATAATAAACGCGAAGAACTTGCAGTATCCTTTGCTAAAAAAGGTAATGGCATTATGTTTGCCCGAGCCTATAGCGATCAAGAGGCGCAAATAACACCTATCGACGTGGTGTTGAATTATTTTGTTGCCGAACCTGGCGAGAAGTCCGAAAAGGGCGACGACGCTCTTAGCAACCGTTTTGCAATTCTTCGCGATAAGCTGACAGCCCCTTATCCTCAGCCTAGAATTGATGGAGCTAGAGCTGACGCATTAAAAGTGCTTGAGTTTATGCAAGAGAAGTACCCTTCGGAAAAAGACTATCTGATTGACCTCGCAACTACTATTCGCAAATACGACGACCTCAGTGGTGGTGAGATGAAATATCTCGCTCAGATAAAATTTGAAGGCGGCGGCAGTGACGTAGAGTTGGCGAAGAAAGTCACTGAGATAAAAGATAGATTTTCACTTCATTACATTAAAGTCATTAAAGAGCGCGCCGAACGGGGTGAAAACTTATCAGAAACCATTATGTTTACTGAGGACCTACGCTCGTGAATTTTCTAATGCAACCGTACGACAGATCGAACCTTGTAAGTTTTTTAAAAAATGATTTTTTGCCCGATTTCGAAAATGACGTAAGGCCCGTCTCTACTAGTAACGGTTCACTTCTCAATAATGCCCAGAAGTTAGGCGAATCATTAAGAATCGGAATAACTGTTTTCGAAGTTGTTTGCGATGAGACTGACCGCGGTAAGAGAGTGGCCATAACCCAAGATGCTTTTAGAATGTTGAGGGAGACCGCAACTCGCAATGCCTTAGTCGTGTTCTTCTCTCCCGGTAACACCGAGTGGAGGCTATCGTTATTGACCAGTACCTTTGACTTAGATGGTAAGGGTAAGGTAATTAGTCGGGCATCAAACCCACGTCGATACTCGTATTTATTGGGTCCTCGAGCAAAGACCGTAACACCAAGCCATTATCTTATAAAAAAAGGTCTTGCGAATAACTTCGAAGATCTGCAAAAACGGTTCTCGGTAGAAGTAGTCAATAAGGAATTCTACAGCTCTATAGCCGAGCTGTTTACTAAACTGGTGGGTGGCAAACGGAAGAAAGGACAGATTTTCGTAGAGCACCCGGGGTTACTAAGAATTAACGGCCAGGTTAGTCAGTCATTAGAACACCAGGAGTTCGCGGTTCGATTAATCGGTCGACTTGTATTTTGTTGGTTCTTGCGAGAGAAAAAGAGTATCCAAGGTACTTCGTTAATACCCGATACGTTTTTATCGGCACAAGCTGCAAAAAAGAAAATGTATTATCATTCAGTTTTAGAGCCATTGTTTTTTGAGTTATTAAATCAAAAACAGAATACAAGGAAAGAAGTTTTCAGAACAGAAGAATATTCAATTATTCCGTATCTTAACGGTGGACTATTTAGTCCTCAAAAAGGCGATGCTGGTGATCACTACGAATACGATGACGCAACCAGTAGCGGCCGACTTGGGGTAGTTGACGTACCGGACGAGTGGCTTGTAGAATTTACTCAACTTCTAGATACGTACAATTTTACCGTTGACGAGAATACGTCTTACGATATAGATTTGTCTGTCGATCCTGAAATGCTGGGTCGGATCTTCGAGAACTTGCTTGCTGAGATCAATCCTGAAACCGGCGAGAGTGCACGTAAAAGCACAGGGAGTTTTTATACACCACGTGAAGTAGTAGAGTATATGGTCGACCGTAGTCTTATTTACTATTTAGAGTCTAAAACGGGTGTTGGTATAAAAAAGCTCGAAGCTTTAGTTAGTTATAGCCAAGATGACGACCTCGAGTATCCTCGAACACCCGACGAAGAAGGTGCTATCGTTGAAGCATTATCAACTCTCACCATTTTAGACCCGGCGTGTGGATCGGGGGCTTATCCAATAGGAATATTACAAAAGGTAGTATATATACTACAACAAGTCGACAAGGGCTCGCGGCTTTGGCTCGAAAAACAGCTAGCTGGTTTGCCATCTCCAGAACTACGTCGCCATTTGCAGTCGCAGTATGAAAATCAAAACTATGATTATATTCGTAAACTCGGTGTGATTAGGGACAGTATTTTCGGGGTTGATATTCAATCTATCGCCACAGAGATTGCTCGTTTGCGATGCTTCTTAACACTAATCGTAGAAGAGTCTGTAGAAGATAACACAGATAATAGAGGAATTCATCCACTACCAAACCTCGATTTTAAGTTCGTAACAGCCAACTCTTTAATTTCCCTACCGGAAGACAAGAAAAATAAGAATGTAAATAACAAGCAGTCTGCTCTTCTTGAAGACATCTCTCACATTAATCAATTGCGTAAAATTAGAGATAAATATTTTGGTGCAAATTCCGACGAACGAACACTACTACGGATTGAATTTGGTAACTTACAACGACAGATGTTACTTACGAACATTGACCTTTATAAAGGCTCTGCTTCAAAGCTATATGACGCCCTAACGCGCTGGGAGCCTTTTGCTCACAAACCTGTAGACTGGTTTGATTCGGAATGGATGTTTGGAACAGATAAGTTCGATATTGTGATAGCAAACCCGCCCTATCTTGGAGAAAAAGGACATAAGGATTTATTTCGTAAAATAAAAGAGGATGGGTTAGAGAAATACTATCAAGGAAAGATGGATTTGTTTTATTTTTTCTTTCATTTGGCGCTAAACCTAAACAAACAAAACGGTATTACTGCTTTTATAACGACAAATTACTACCCTACAGCAACAGGGGCGAAGAAGTTACGTAAAGATTTTTTCGAGCGAACGACAATTAAAGAGTTGATCAATTTTAATGAATTAAAGATTTTCGAATCCGCCCTAGGTCAACATAATATGATAACTATAATGCAACGCACTCAAGATTCAGCTGGTAGGGCCAGGTTAGCTGTTAGTTCGCAAAAAGGAGTTGTTGCACCGGGTGATCTTATGAAGATGCTAGCAGGCAACGACAATGAAACCACATACTCGGAGATAGAAACTGTAAAAATTTATGATGGCAAAGAATTTTACTTAAGACTCTCGAGAGATGAGGAAGGCAGCTCGGGAGTCAATGCAATCCTTGATAAGTTAGCTCAACAAGGAACTTTACTGGGTGATATCTGCAATGTTAACGTCGGGCTTTACACTGGTGCAGATAAGGTATCGGCTAATTACATAAAAAAATACGATTTAGCTGTAGAAAAAGGTGAAGGAATATTTGTATTAAGTAAAGATGAGTATGCGAAACTAGGACTCGATCTCGAAGAAACAAGGGTATGTGTACCTTTTTTCAAAAACTCAGATATTAATAGATATGTGACCAAAGAGACACCAGACAAATATCTTATTGACTTTTCATATCCTAAGTTTATTGATTATCCTACTGATAAATACCCAAATATAATCAGACATTTACTGAAATATAAGGTTATTCTTGAGAATAGAGAATCCAATGATAACGGTCTTAGAGCGGTAGTCAAAAAAGGTTACTGGTGGCTATATACTAAAAGAAAATTAGATTTTGGGCAAGAAAAAATAGTTGCTCCACAGCGAAGTCCTCGCAATACGTTTGGCTATAACGAAGTGTCATGGCACGCATCCGCTGATGTATATTTTATTACTAAAAAGTCTAACGACATTCCTTTAAAATACGTTCTAGGTTTATTAAATTCTAGTCTCTACTACGTATGGCTCTATAATCGCGGCAAGAGAAAAGGTGAAATGCTGGAATTATATCAAACTCCGCTTTCGGAGATTCCAATCAAGATATCTAGTCCCGAGCAAATGAGCGAAATAATCAAGTTCGTAGAACAAATAGTATCAACAAAAGCAATTAACAAAGAGGCGGACACTACTAACTTAGAAGGTCAGGTTGACCAATTAGTGTACAAACTATTCGGGCTTAGTCTTGACGAGATTTCGCTGATAGAAGCATCAGCTAGGTAACCGTTGGTTGGCTGGTGATATGGCGAATAAATAAAAATGGAAATAATTTTATTTTAATTTTTTTTGCGCGTGGACTAAGTATAGAGAATAGAAAGGCAAAAGGGGAGGTAGGGTACAAAGTTAAGAGGGGGTATAATCTCAGGTCTGCGTAGAGTATGAGCAAGTCCTCAATACAATTACCTCTGTTGTGTGTTTAAACTAATATACCGGGGTTTGCATCTGCTATGATAAGCATATGCAAGATGCGGACAAAGAAAAAATCAAAAAACACTACTGGCTTTATGTGCTTAAGCTCGAGCAGCACAAGTACTACGTTGGCATTACGGCAAAGACCCCGGAAAGACGTTACGAGCAGCACAGAAACGGCTATATGGCCGCACAGTGGACTAGAAAGTATAAGCCCCTTAATCTCTTTGATAAAAAAGATCTCGGCTATGTAACGATCGCTGACGCCGAAAGATATGAAAATAAAGTAGTTAGAACTTACATAGCAAAATACGGCTACAATAACGTTCGCGGCGGCGACTTAAGCTATAATGCTGAATTCGTAAAGAGGTTTGGTTGGTATATCGTAAAGGATGATTGGAAAAACGTTGTTGGTGTATTATTTTTGATGTTAACAATCATACTTCTAACCATTATGTACTATATGAAGAAATAGACTTGATGAACTCTCGCTCACCTCATTAAAGTTCCGAAGTACGTCCACTAGGGGCTGCCAAGACATTTTTGAACTAATGTAACCAAACTCCACCCCTGGTGGGATTTTTGTTTGTTGTAAGGCTCTCATCTTTATCATATTTCCCACCTCTGTTAAATAATTCGATTCCTGTACCCCTTTTGACAAAATACCATCATTCTATTCATATATTATTTATCCGTAGGAATAGGGAATCGTATCATCAGCGATTTACTGAACATCAACTCTAGACGCACATTGGCAATCTCGTTATATTTGTATCGCGTTAACCACTCGGTTATATCTAAACAATTAATTAAGCCGCCTCCCTTTAAGTGCTCATCATGGTCAGCAAGATGAAAGCCAAGAACGTCGGCTTCAATCCCAGCGTATGCTATCGGTGTGTAATTTCCATTGACGTTTACTAATGCGGCTACGGTTCCGTAATACGCTGGACTTCCAACATGTAGGCTTAGGTAGACCGAGAAGTTATCAGTTTTTGGTCGGTATTCCTTATCTTGGATAGCTTTTCTGATTTCTGGCTTTCTGTCTGTTAGCCCTGGATGTTCAACCGAACAAAACGACACCAGTATTCTTTTCGCAATATTTAGCGGCTTAATCCCACGCAACTCTACTTCTAAACGCTTTCCCTCAAGGTAATCTTCGCGGCTAACATCGCTTGGAATAGTGATATCCTTCAGGATATTCAACGTTATCGTATTATAAAAGTCCGAAAAATCTTTATCGTACGATGAACCTGAGTGATTATTGCAAGTTTTGCATAAGGTATATTCAGCGTGTCCATTTTGCTTTATCTTGCCATAGGGTTTCTCGTCGTCACTAAGTGTCTTCAATAATTCATCACCCGAGTACAACTTTATCTTATCTCCGCCACCGGCCGCCCGAGGAATTATATGTTCTTCTGTTAACGTTTTCTTTTGACCACAAACGCGACAAATTCCGATTGTTGGTTTTTTAGCCATATGTTTATCTTTGCTTCCATTTAAGATAAACATAGTAGCGAAGTCTGTGATATATTTTTTGCAGAGTATGAATAATACGCAGCTTTAATGGCTTAGGTGTTCTCCGGTATTTATCACTAATTTTATCGGTACCTTCGCGACCATATCTGTAATAGACTGTTCTTTGGTACGGAAACTTGAACCAGGGTGCTCTTACGAAGACTATTGTTTTATTTGTACTACCATCACCATTTTCTTTTATATATTCAATCCATTCATATGGAAGCATTCCTACTACTTCAACATTGAAGTTGTCACTCCAACTTTCGCGACGGTAGCCCAACTCCACGCCATCTATGCCGTATCCACGGATACCCGCACCTAAGTAACAATAGCCACGAAACACATCTTTCTTATTCTCATAGAAATATTGTTTACGATAGAGACGAGTATTGTAGATTTCGATATCGTGGTCAACATGCGAATTGAGTTGGAATTGGATTTCGTGCTGACGTATAAGTTTTTGCTGAAAGCTTATTTTCTTACCAAACTTGTATAGCAAAACGGCAATTATTATTGAAACAAAAATACCAATAATTGCAATCCAGTCACTTCGAGAAAAATTACCTAAATACTCAAAAATAACATTCATATATCTATCATACTCCTTATAGCATTTTTCTTACGTTTAGCAAGCTATTGATCTCGGAACCTCAAATATTTTTCATCACGCGCGATATCATCGTACCTTGAAAAGGTATTTATAACACAATAGGTTTGGTAATCGTCCTGGAGCCCCTCGCTGTTGGTAATATGGCGTACAATAGCTCCATGCAAGAACAAACAATCGGCCTCGGCCCGCATCCCAAACCCTGGCCGACCGACGCAAAATTCGACGTCGAACTGTTAGAGGCGGGTGACCGCCGCAACGTCCTCGACAAATACCGCTACTGGACGGTCGAGGCGATTAAAGCCGACCTCGACACCAGTCGTATTGACCTGCATATTGCCATCGAGAACTGGCAACACGACATGAACATCGGAACGATTGTTCGCAACGCCAACGCTTTTAACGTGGCGGCGGTCCACGTTATTGGCAAACGTCACTGGAACCGGCGCGGTGCCATGGTGACCGATCGCTATCTGACCATTGAACATCACGCCACGGTTGAAGACTTCATTGAGCGGATGACAGAACTTAAAAAAACCGTCATCGCGGTTGATAATTTGCCCGGTGCTGTCAATCTGTCTGAGACAACGTTACCCAAAGACTGCGTTTTAGTCTTTGGCGGTGAAGGTCCGGGTCTCACCCAAGAGATGGTCAATGCGGCCGAACGGATGGTCATGATCGAGCAAACTGGCTCGACGCGATCGGTCAATGTCGGTGTTGCATCGGGCATTGTCATCTATGCCTGGGTCCAGCAGCACGGTCTTTAAAACAAGATAAGTTCAACGATGTAAGCAGGAGGCCCGAAGGCCTCCTGCTGGTTTTGTGTTATATCGACAGTATTAGTTGTCAATTTTAGCACCTACGCTGACTGAGTCGTGTCCATGTTCGGTGGAGGCCGACATCATGGCGTGGTGGCCTGAGTCATCTGGTACGGTGGCGTCGCTTTCGTTCTCAACCTGTCCAGCGACGTCGTCGCTGTCATTGTCGACGCTGGCTGGGCTAGCCGGGACCGCTGGTGTAGCTGGCGTCGCCGCGTTGTCATCATCGGCGTCGTTGTCGTGGCCAGGCGTGGCTGGAATCGCTGGAGTGGCCGGAATGGCTACTTTATCTTCGCGACGGACGTCGAGAGCATTATTATCACGTGCGCCAACGCGTGCCGTGGTGTTACTGTTGGCACCGTTATGTGCAAGAGCGAAGCTTGGGACGGCCAAAAGGCCGATTACTGCTGGTATGATTAAAGTCTTCTTCATTTATTCCTCCTTATGTTAGACAATAGATGTAACGAATGAGTTTGAATTTCGTTACATATAATGTGAAAGCGAGAATGGATGAGAAGCAAGAAGCGGAGATT
>DIZP01000029.1:23468-31267 GCA_002429375.1 bacterium UBA6025
GACCATTGGCGCAAGAAGCAGACCTTGGTCACCGAAGTAGAAGTGGAGGTTGTGTCGAGGGCGGAAAGCATCGAGACACAGCTGGATAAGCAAACCCAGGCCGAGATTATCCAAGCAGCCTTAGCGAAGCTACCGGAAGAGATGCGATCTGTCGTGACCATGCGTTTCATGCTGGGTTATTCGGCCAAAAAGACAGGCGAGAGTCNNATGAGAAGCAAGAAGCGGAGATTCGAAAAGATGTATGATACTTACGCTGATGACATTTTTAGATATTTGTTAGTCCGGGTCCGAGACCGGTCATTAGCGGAAGACTTAACGGCCGATACATTTACGAAGGCTTGGCAGCGTTTGGACGGCTTTGATTTCAAACAAGTTCGACCATGGCTGTATAAAATAGCCAAAAATACGATGACCGACCATTGGCGCAAGAAGCAGGTTTTGGTCACCGAAGTAGAGATAGAGGTGGTGTCGGGGGCTGAAAGCATCGAGACACAGCTGGATAAACAAACTCAGGCCGAGATTATCCAAGCCGCCCTCGCCAAGCTATCAGAAGAGATGCGTTCGGTCGTGACGATGCGTTTCATGTTGGGTTATTCGGCCAAAAAGACAGGCGAGAGTCTGGGCATGTCAGAGGGAAACGTACGGGTTATCCAATACCGGGCCCTCAAAAAACTAAAGGAAGTATTATCATGAAAAATATCAGATTAAACAGACAATTACGCAAGGCGGGCGCAACCCGTCAAGAAGCACGCGATCTGTCTGCTGTTACCTCTGATTTGCGGGATTCTGTGCCGCATCTTGATACCTCGGTTAAACACCAGATTGCCCAAGATATCGGCCTGAGACAGCGGCCAATCTATGCCAAACCGCGCTTCGCGCTGGCTGGTGCCTTGGCTGCGATAGTCATATTATCAATCGCCGCTCAATTCGCGCAGCCTGGCTCGCCACTGTACGCACTCAAACGTGCCACCGAAGAAGTGCGGGTTATCATACAACCTAGCTTTAAGGCCGAGATACAGCACCGACGCCAAGACGAGCAGCAAAAAATTGAAGACAATCGAAACGACGGAATCAACAGAGGTGAAGATAACTCCGGTAGCGGCAGTTCGTCGAGCGGTACACCCCTCAAGGTTGAAGACGGTGGCAGTGGTAGTAGCGGTAGCGGCAAAATCGAGGACATCAAAGTCGACTCTTCAGGGTCTGGTTCGGGTGGCGTACAAATCCCCGAAGTGAAAGTCGATACCAGCGGCAAGTCAATCGACACCGGCGGTTCTGGCGGCTCGAATGACACTCCGTCTATCGATCAGCCGAAGCTTTGATTGCGATAGACGCCAGATACAGCAGTATATACCCAAGTCGTAAAACATAGTATAATAACCGTACATGAGCGAAGTAATTCCTATTAGGCCAGTTGTAGAGGTCAGGGAAACGTTCACCCCCAGTGAACGGCTTCGGGATGCCATGGTAGATTTTCTGGATCCTAATTTGGATGATGCAACAAAAGAGTCGCTTCGGGCGGCTTTTTTATTCAAATCGTGGCGGCGACGGGTGATGGAAAAAGAGCAATATTTTCGCGAACGCAACGGAGCGATACACGATGCGTCGTTGCGGTTCGGGGCGCTGCCGTCCGAAAATATCTTGCTGTACGGTGCGCCGGGCTTTGACAGTCGGGCAGGTCGAATCATTATTCGATCACGGCCGAGCAGGGTTGTAGTTCAAGCCTACGATATCCTCAACAGCATACCAACTATCGAAGCTCAGGGTGAAAGTCTTCGTGAAACCGCCCTCGCTCAAAGCAATCTATTCTATACGGACATTGCCATACGAAGCTTGGCGTCGGCCGAGCACATCGAAGTCGCGAAGAACGATCTGCATATAAAAACCATACATCCGGCCACGAAGAATTCCTATTACCTGATGCCAGACCAGATTGTAATTCGTGACACTATGGCCAGGATACGGCCACTGCGTTCTGAGGAAGAATATAGATAAAAAGCGCAAAACGGCCGCTAACTTGTAACCACCAGATAAAAATGCGATAATTACCTTAATGAGTACATTATCTTCACAACCGTACAAGGGCACGCGTGACTACTATCCAGAAGACAAGCGAATCCAAAACTATATTTTCTCGACGTGGCGAGATGTGTCCGAGCGGTTTGGTTACGAAGAATACGGCGCGCCGATCCTAGAGCCACTCGATATTTACGCGGCTAAAAGCGGTCAAGAGCTGGCCAACGATCAGACCTACAGTTTTACCGATCGTGGTGGCCGGATTGTGGCCATTCGTCCCGAAATGACGCCGAGCGTCAGTCGCATGGTGGCGGCGAAACGCCAAGAGCTAGCTTACCCAGCCCGTTTGTACTCGATTGCCAACTTTATGCGCTACGAACGACCCCAACGCGGCCGTGAGCGTGAGTTTTGGCAGCTGAACCTAGATATATTCGGTGTCGATGACGTTGCGGCCGAAGCCGAAATTATTACCATGGCCAACGCGATTATGAAATCGTTCGGTGCCCACAGCAAAGACTATGTGATTAAAATCAATAATCGCAAGTTAATCAACTTTATGATGGCCCAATACTTGGGACTCGATGCCGTTCAAGCCCAGCTGATGGTAAAATTGTTTGACCGTAAAGACAAAATCGCCGAAGATGCCTTTCATGACCAAGCGAGAGAGATTCTGGCCGACCGCGCAGACGAAGGACTTCCTAAGATCGCGACGTTGTTGAGCGCCTCGAGCATGGCTGATTTGCCGGCCGAGATTCGAAACAGCAGCGTGGTGGTGGAAGTGCAGGAATTATTCACCCTGTTGGAGCGATCAGGCGTCAAAAGCGCTATCTTTGACATCACCTTGATGCGTGGTCTCGATTATTATACCGGCACAGTCTTTGAAGTCTTTGACACTCACCCCGATAACACTAGGTCACTGTTCGGCGGAGGTCGTTATGATGGCCTGGTCGGGCTGTTCGGTGCCGAGCCAATCTCGGCCGTCGGCATGGCACCGGGCAGTACGACCATCGAATACTTCCTCGACGTTCATGACTTGGTACCAAAACTGAAGTCGACCACCGAAATATATATCGTTGTTTTGGGTGATGTCATGCGAGCCGCCACTAAATTGGCCCGCGATCTGCGCAACGAAGGCGTTAACACCGAACTGGATATCACCGATCGTAAACTTGATAAACAAATAAAAACCGCTATTAAAAAGAATATTCCTTATATCCTATTCGTCGGCCCAGACGAGATCAAGACTGAACTATACACCCTCAAAGACACGACCAGTACCGACGAGCAAAAACTCAGCTTTGCCCGCATCGTCGGTTTTCTCAAAGACAAACGCCGCACCGATATTGACGACGATTTGGCGTAGCCTAAAGTCGCTGGTATACTTAACAGAGTATGAATACCACAATTAAACACCTATCCGACACCAAAGTTGAACTGACGATTACGCTTGGTACCCCAGAATTAACCACTGCATCGCAAGTTGCGCTCAGTAAATTAGCCAAAGGCCTTAAAGTCGCCGGCTTCCGTAAAGGCAAAGTGCCGATTGCCGTTGCCAACAAACACATTGATCCAAATGCCTTGAATGAGCAGACCCTCGATGATGCCATTAGTAAAGCTGTGGCCGAAGCCTTTTTGAAAGAGAAAATTCAAGTGCTTGACCGCCCGTCGGTCGAAGTCAAAAAGTACGTCCCGGGAGAGATGCTCGAAATTACGGCCGAAGTTGAGATTTTGCCAATCGTCACGCTGGGTGATTATAAAAAACTCAAAGTCACCCAAGAAAAAGTGACCGTTACGGCGGGAGACGTTAACGAGATTATTGATCGCATGCGCCAAGGTGTCGCCGAGAAAAAAGAAGTGACGCGGGCTGCCAAAGATGGCGACGAAACGGTGATTGATTTTGTCGGTAAAAAAGGTGATGTCGCTTTTGACGGTGGCACCGGCACCGATTACGCTCTGACACTCGGAAGCAACTCGTTTATTCCTGGTTTTGAAGAGGGGATTATCGGCCACTTGGTCGGCGAGACCTTCGACCTGAAGCTGAAGTTCCCCGATGACTACCACGCCGTTGACCTGAAGGGCGCTGATGTGACCTTTACGACGACCCTCAAATCGGTTAAAGAATCAGTCTTGCCAGTCGTTGACGATGTCTTTGCCGCCAAATCCGGTCCATTTACTTCAGCCGACGAGATGAAAACCGATATCAAGGCCAAACTGACCGAGCAAAAACAAGGCGAAGCCCGTGAGAAATTGAAAGACGAACTTGTCAAACAACTGATCGCGGTCAGTAAAGTCCCGGCACCAGAAATCTTGATTACCGACCAGGCGAAGTCAATCGAACAAGATTTTGAACGCAACCTGACTTACCAAGGGCTGTCACTCGACCAATATCTGGTCGCCCAAAACTTTAAAGATAAAGCCGATTGGCAAACCAAAGAAGTCCAGCCTACCGCCCTGAAGCGTGTCCAAGCCGGTTTGGCCTTGGCCGAACTGAGCAAGCGTGAAAAGATCGATGCCACCAGTGAAGAGCTGACGGCGCATATTAATCAATACAAGCTACAATACGCCAAAAACGCCGAAGCTTTGAAGCAATTTGATGACCCCGAAGTCCAACGTGACATTGCCAACCGCCTGCTGACCGAAAAGACAGTCGACCGTTTGGTTGAACTGAACAGTAAGACCTAATTCGATGACCGAGCGATTTGAGCCCCGCCCCGAAAGCCCGGAAATCCAAGCGCCGATCGATTTGACCGAA
This sequence comes from bacterium UBA6025, assembly GCA_002429375.1. Classification (GTDB taxonomy): domain Bacteria; phylum Patescibacteriota; class Saccharimonadia; order Saccharimonadales; family Saccharimonadaceae; genus UBA1547. The sequence goes on from DIZP01000029.1 coordinate 28,234, forward strand.
TTAACGACCGAGCAGGCGAGCCGCTACTTAGATCAGATAATTGACCACATCGAAGCCGGCCACCCAATCTGGGTGAGTCGCGACCTGGTCGCCGAAAGCGGTCGGGTTTACGACTTTTATTTCAAAGGCGGCTTACAGGGGTTTGTCGACCACGAGTACACCGATAGCTATAGCGCTTTTGTCGTCGAGGCAGAGTCTGACGGTCCAGTCGAGATCTACAACGGTCAGTCAAAAGAAGGAGCCATGATGGCCGTCGAAACCGTTATTATCGAGCCGGGACCGACCAGTCGATAATACAGTCTATTTCTAGCACTCACTTGACCCGAGTGCTAGTTTTATATACAATTAATGAATGACTAAACCTACGAATTACCTGGTTCCAACGGTTATTGAAAAATCAAGCGACGGCGAACGTGCCTTCGACATTTACTCGCGCCTGTTAAACGAACGAATTATCTTTTTGGGCGAGCAGGTGAATGAACACACAGCCAATATTATAGTGGCCCAGCTGCTACACCTGGCCTATGAGGATCCCAAAAAAGATATCAAACTATATATCAACAGTCCGGGCGGCAGCGTCTACGACGGCATGGCCATTTACGACACCATGCAGTACATCACGCCCGACGTCCAGACCATCGGGATCGGCCTGCAAGCTAGCATGGGCGCCTTCCTCCTGAGTAGCGGCGCCAAGGGCAAGCGCTTCGCTCTGCCCCACAGCAAAGCCATGATCCACCAGCCAAGTAGCGGCACGCAAGGGAAGGTGACCGATATGGAAATCGACCTTAAAGAAGGCCTGGCGGTCAAGGATATGCTGGCGACACTTCTAGCTAAAAACACCGGCCAGAAACTGAGCAAGATCAAACAGGACATGGAACGGGACTACTGGATGTCACCAACCGAGGCTAAGGCCTACGGCCTGATCGACGAAATTATTATCAAAGCCTAAATAGCTGCCTTAACACCTTACGCTTCGTTGACAAACCTCGTCAAACGGGCTATAGTAAAGCTAAGTTCAATCGAGATAAACATCCGCTTAACAGAAGGGGAAATGTATCGTGCTGATTCACTGGGTACTTGGTACTGTGGTGAGTTTGATCGTAGTTGTTCCGGTAACCCTCGTGGCGGCCACAATTTTCATTTGGGAACTTGAGCAAAACTGGTTACTATTCCAGCATGCCTTGTCATCCATCCTGTCGATTGTGTCGGCCTTCGTTGGTTATGGATTATTCGTGTGGGTCACTCCCGTGCATCTAAAAGATGTGCCCGGCTGGGTGCCTCTCACGATTTTCTTCATCGCCTGGTTGGCTCCGTTCGCGCTGTTCGCAGTGCAAATAGTGCGGTGCTTGGCACCCCAAAAAGGGCCGAGCGTCGAACTATCGCGACGAAGATCAAGACTGAACCCATTCATGTCCAGGTCCGCAGCGTAACACCTGCCGACCTGGACCTGGAGCCTCTCTCAATGATTGTGTGATCATTCTGATGAGTCCCAAAGGACGAAAGAGAAAAACATACCACAATAGTCTTGACTATTTGGTCCAAAGTGTTCACAATGAGTACCAAGAAGTAGTGTAGCTTTGGTTATCTATGTCCAAACGTGCGAGTGGCATTGCATCTGGACGACCACTGTTAAGGGAATCTTCGGCGCCAAAGAGAGCCCTATTAACTAATACAATTTATTGCGAGGAGCATTGCATACTTATGGCAAAAACCAAGCCTATTAGCACAGAACGTGTCTATTTCACCAAGAGAGATACAGCCTTGCCACTACCAAACTTAATCGCTCACCAAAAAGACAGCTGGCGTGAATTCGTCGAGACCGGTCTGAGTGAGATTTTTTCGGAACTTAATCCGATTGATGACTATACAGGTCAAAAATTGGCGTTGCGCTTCAAGGAATACGCCTTCCAAGAGCCAAAAATATCCGAACAGGATGCCAAAGAAAACAACCTGACGTTTGACGCCCCATTGCATGCCAACGTCGAGCTGACCAACAAGGTAACTGGTGAAGTCAAAGAGTCGCAAATTTACCTTGGTGATTATCCTTGGATGACCGATCGCGGAACGTTCGTTGTGAACGGTACCGAGCGTGTCGTTGTCTCTCAACTGATTCGTAGTGCTGGTGTCTTCTTTACCGCCGATAAAGCAGCCAGCCGTAATTTCTATGGTGCCAAACTGATTCCAGGCCGTGGTGCATGGCTTGAGTTTGAAACCGCCAGTAACGGTGCTATCTATGTGAAGATCGATCGCCGTCGAAAACTTCCAATTACCACGTTATTCCGTGCCCTTGGTCACAACAAAACCTCTGACATCAAAAGCCTCTTTGCTGATGTTGATACAGGTGAGGTCAAATATATCGATGCCACTCTCGAAAAAGACCCAGCCCGTGGAGCCAATGAAGCCCTGATTGAAGTCTACCGCCGCCTGCGTCCAGGTGATTTGGCGACCGTTGATAATGCGCGCACCATGATTGAGCGTATGTTCTTTGATTTCAAACGCTTTGACTACAGCCGTGTCGGTCGTTATAAATTGAACCAACGCCTTGGTATTGACTTGCCAAACACGACAGAATTCCGTGTTTTCCAGCTGAGTGACTTGGTCGCGATTGTTCGCGAAATTATCCGTTTGAATAACAGCCAAGAACTACCTGACGACATTGACGCTTTGTCAAACCGTCGTGTCAAATTGGTTGGTGAGCTGGTGGCTCGTCAATTCCGCGTTGGTATGCTTCGCATGCAACGTAACGCTATGGACCGTATGTCGATGAGCGATATCGAAAACGTGACTCCAGGTCAGCTGATCAATGCCCGACCAGTTGTCGCCGCTGTTCGTGAATTCTTTGCTAGTTCACAACTTTCACAGTTGATGGACGAAACCAACGCCCTATCAGAACTCGCTCACAAACGTCGCCTTAGCTCGATGGGACCTGGTGGTCTGTCACGCGAGCGTGCTGGTTTTGACGTTCGTGACGCTCACCCGACTCACTACGGACGTATTTGTGCCGTCGAGACACCAGAAGGTGCCAACATTGGGC
>DIZP01000029.1:31525-31773 GCA_002429375.1 bacterium UBA6025
CCTTACCGCAAGGTGGTAAAAGGTAAAGTTACCGACAAAGTCGTCTATCTTGACGCTTCACAAGAGGTCACAGAGGTTATCGCCGACGCCGGTGCCGACCTTAATGCTGATGGATCGTTTGTTGCTGAACGCGTCAGTGCCCGAAACGGACTCTTGCCAGAGCAAGTTGACGTTCGCGAAGTGACGTACATGGACGCTGCTCACAAGCAGATTCTTGGTTCGACCGCCTCATTGGTGCCTTTCGTTGA
>DIZP01000029.1:31978-33354 GCA_002429375.1 bacterium UBA6025
CTGACACCAAAAGCCCCAATCGTGGGAACTGGTATCGAGGGTGTGATTGCTCGTAACACCAGCCAACTGGTGGTGGCTGAAGCTGCCGGTGAAGTCGTTCGGGCTGACGCTGACCAAGTTCACGTCAAATACGCCGACGGTGTCAAAATTTACGAACCAATTCACTTTATGAAGAGTAATGACGATCGTTCAATCAACCAAAAAATTAAGGTATCACGTGGCGACAAGGTCAAAGCCGGCGATATTTTGATCGAAGGTGCTTCGATTGCTGATGGCGAAATTGCCCTTGGTCGTGACCTGACTGTGGCCTTTATGCCATGGGCTGGCTACAACATGGACGACGCCATCGTCTTGTCGAGCCGTTTGGTGGAAGACGATACTCTGACCAGCATCAATATCAAAGACTTCACCGTTGAAGTCCGCGAAACCAAGCTTGGTCCAGAGATTGTGACGCGCGATATTCCAAATGTATCTGAAGATTCACTTCGTCACCTTGACGAAAGCGGTATCGTTCAGCTTGGTTCCGAGGTTAAATCTGGCGACGTCCTCGTTGGTAAGATTACACCAAAGGGCGAGCAAGAACTTTCATCAGAAGAGCGTTTACTTCGTGCCATCTTTGGTGAAAAAGCCAAGGATGTCCGCGATACTTCACAGCGCATGAACAATGCCGGTGGTGGTAAGGTTGTGGGTGTCAAGATCTTTAGCCGCGAAAACGGTCACGAGCTGAAAGCTGGTGTCCTGATGCAGATTCAGATCTTCGTGGCCCAACTCCGTAAGATTTCAGTCGGCGACAAGTTGGCTGGACGCCACGGTAACAAGGGTGTCGTTGCCCGAATTCTGCCTGTCGAGGACATGCCATTCATGGAAGACGGAACACCTATTGATGTCATCTTGAACCCACTCGGTGTGCCAAGTCGTATGAACATTGGTCAGCTATTTGAAACTAACCTGGGAATGGCCGCTCGTGCCCTTGGATACAAAGTTGCGACGCCTCCTTTCGACGGTGTCTCGGACAAGATAATCAGCGATGAACTCGAAAAAGCCGGTTTTGCCCGCGATGGGAAGAGTCAATTGATTGACGGCCGCAGCGGTGAAGCGTTCGAAGAGCGCACAACCGTTGGTGTTATGCACATCTTGAAGCTTCACCACATGGTTAGCGACAAGATTCACGCCCGTTCAACCGGACCGTACACGATGGTCACGCAGCAACCACTTGGTGGTAAAGCGCAAAATGGTGGTCAGCGATTCGGAGAGATGGAAGTCTGGGCACTTGAAGCCTACGGAGCAGCCGCAACACTTCAGGAAATGATTACGATCAAATCCGATGATGTCTACGGACGTGCCAAAGCTTACGAGTCAATTATCAAAGACGAACC
>DIZP01000029.1:33562-35190 GCA_002429375.1 bacterium UBA6025
GACGAAATAGAAGAAATTAAGGAGGAGGCGTAATATGTCGCGAGTACTTGCAAACAACGGAATCGCTGACTTTGACGCAGTGCGCTTGGCAGTCGCCAGTCCTGAAGATATTCTAAAATGGAGTCACGGTGAAGTCACCAAACCAGAGACGATTAACTATCGAACCCAAAAACCAGAACGCGATGGTTTGTTCTGTGAGCGTATCTTTGGCCCAGTCAAAGATATTAACCCGCACGACAACAAGCTAAAGGGTGTTCGTTCACGCGAAGCGGCTGTTGATAAGAACGGTGACCTGGTCACCAAATCAGTCGTCCGTCGTGAGCGTATGGCCCATATTACGCTAGCTGCCCCTGTGGCTCACATTTGGTTCATGCGCGGTACACCAAGCGCCATGAGCCTGTTACTTGGCATTACCGTCCGTAACTTGGAGCGTATCGCGTACTTTGCGACTTACGTTATCCTGAAATCAGACGACAAAAAACGCGAACAATTCCTGTCCGACCTTGAAGCCGAGACCGAAGCTGGTCGCGCCGCCATCAAGATTCGCTACGAACGCGAAGCTGAAGGCGAAGGTGTTGACGTCAAAGCCCTCGCAGCCCAAATGTCACGTGAAGTTGAAGAACTGAACGAAAGCTACACCATTAAGAAAGCTCAACTCGACAGCCTTACCAAGGGTGCTCTGATTAACGAAGTCGATTTCCGTAACCTGCCTGAATCCTACGAAGATTTGGTTGAAGTTGGTATGGGCGGACTTGCACTGAAAGCACTGCTTGATGAAATCAAGATTCCCGAGTTGATCGCTAAGCTGACCGAAGAAGTCGCTAGCGCTAAGGGACAACGCGAGAAGAAACTGCTGAAGCGCCTCAAGGTGCTTGAAGGTATGGCTGCCGCTGGTATCAAACCAGGTAGCTTGACCCTGACCGTTTTGCCTGTGATTCCTCCGGACCTTCGTCCGATGGTGCAGCTGACTGGTGGCCGTTTTGCGACCTCAGATCTTAACGACCTGTATCGCCGCGTCATTAACCGTAACAATCGTCTTAAAAAGCTGATTGACCTGAATGCACCTGAAGTCATTCGCCGTAACGAAATGCGTATGCTGCAAGAAGCCGTTGACGCCTTGATTGACAACAGCGCCGCTCGCGGTGGCCGTGCCGTCAATGCTACCGGTGGACGCCGTCGCCTGAAATCAATCAGCGACATGCTAAAGGGTAAACAGGGTCGTTTCCGCCAGAACCTTCTGGGTAAACGTGTCGACTATTCTGGTCGTTCAGTTATCGTGGTTGGTCCAAAGCTAAAGATTAACGAATGTGGACTGCCAAAGCAAATGGCCATCGAACTGTTTAAACCGTTTGTTATTAGTTGGTTGATTCGTGGCGAACACGCCCACAACATCCGCTCAGCTACCCGTTTGATTGAAGCTGGTGACGCACTTGTCTGGGACGCCCTTGACGCTGTTATTGAAGGCAAATACGTCCTCCTTAACCGTGCACCGTCACTTCACCGTCTGTCAATCCAGGCTTTCCAACCAAAGTTGGTAGAAGGTAAGGCAATTCATTTGCACCCACTTGTCGCCAACGGATTCAACGCCGACTACGACGGTGACCAGATGGCCGTTCACTTGCCGCTTT
>DIZP01000029.1:35304-44589 GCA_002429375.1 bacterium UBA6025
GCCAAGTGCTCAAACGAGCGTTATTAAGGCCTACAGTTCTGTCTATGAAGCCGAAATGGCCTACGACGGCAAGCACCTGCAACTTCAGTCTCCAATCCGTATCTTTACAAAGGGCGCAATCCGCGAGACAACGATCGGGCGTGTCTTCTTTAACGAGATTCTGCCGGCCGATTTCCCTTATGATAACGCCGTTCAGAACAAGAAACAGATCAAGAAAGTCTTGGCTCTGATCTTTAACAAGTACGGCGCCGAGGTGACCGCACAGACAGCCGACCGCATGAAGGGTCTAGCTTTCCGTTTTGCAACCGTTGCCGCTATTTCAACCGGTAAAGATGACTACATTAGCTTTGAAGAAACAGCGACATTCATCGCTGAAGGTGACGCCAAAACGACACTGATTTCTGAGCAATTTGACCAAGGTCTGGTGACCGAGGAAGAACGATACAGTCTGACCGTCGCTTCATGGCGAAAAGTTGACCGTAACATTACCGAGTTCCTTCAGAAACAATTAAAGAACATGGACACCAGTATTAGTGTCATGGTGAACTCCGGTGCCCGTGGTGATATCTCGAACGTCAAGCTTGCTAGCTCGATGATCGGTATCATGGTGGACGCCACCAACCGTGAAATTGAGTTGCCTATTCGTAGTAGCTACAAGCAAGGACTCAGCTCGTTGGAGCAGTTCGTGGCCACCCGTGGTGCTCGTAAGGGTCTGATTGACACCGCGCTGAAAACCGCCGACTCAGGTTACCTGACTCGTCGACTTGTCGATGTGTCACAAGACGTCTTTACCGTGGCCGACAAGCCAGGTGACGATGAAGGTTACGCGATTCGTCGTAGTGAAACCGAACTGACCATGATCGACTTTGGTAACCGTCTGTTTGGACGTTACACTGCCGAAGAAGTCCAAGGTCACATTGGTGCCGACGAGCTGATTACTCGCAAAATTGCTGATGGCATCGAAGCTGACGGTGACGTTCTCGAAGTCAAAATCCAAAGCGTCCTGTCGACCAAGAATCTTCGTGGTATTCCACGTAAGAGTTATGGTATCGATATGGCTCGCGGATTACTTGTGGCGAAAGACCAACCCGTTGGTGTTATTGCTGCCCAGTCTGTCGGTGAGCCTGGTACCCAGTTGACGCTGCGTACCTTCCACGCCGGTGGTGTGGCTGGTGCCGACATTACCCAAGGTTTGCCTCGTGTCGAAGAGCTCTTTGAAGCTCGCTCACCAAAGGGACAAGCGCAGATGACCGAAGTCACTGGTCTGGTAGATATTTGGGAAGATGGCAAAAAGTACGTCGTCCAGGTTACTCCTGCAGCTGGCCATGTTGAGCGTATTGCGCTGGAAGGCCGTACCGTCTCTGTCAGGTCTGGCAGCAATGTCAAAGTCGGAGATGTTCTGGCTAGTGGCGAGAGCGAATCGAAACCATTGGTTGCGCCATTTGATGGTCTGGTTGAAATAGCCGAGGACACAATCGTGATTGCGGCCAACGCCAGCTCACCAGTCAAATACGAAGTTCCAAGCACTGCGCGACTTGTCGTTGCAGCTGGTGATATGGTCGAAGTCGGTGACCGCCTGACGGTTGGTTCACTCAACTTGCACGATTTGATGCGCCTTAAGGGTACCGAGAATACCCAGCGCTACATCATCAACGAAGTGTTGCGTATCTATGCCGCACAGGGCCAAGACGTGGCCGATAAGCACCTTGAGGTCATCGTACGTCAGATGTTTAGCCGCGTGCAAATAGAAAACCCTGGTGACAGTACCTTCGTAACGGGCGACATTGTTTCAAAGGCTGCGGTCGTTGAAGCTAATGTTGAGCTGGTCGAAAAGAAGAAAGAACTTGTGGGATACACGCAGTTACTGCTTGGTATCACCAAAGTATCGATCTGGTCAGATAGCTTCCTGTCGGCTGCCTCGTTCCAAGACACAACCCGCGTCTTGATTAACGCAGCGGTCAGTGGACGTATCGACCGCCTACACGGACTGAAGGAAAATGTGATCATTGGTCGCAAGATTCCTGTCGGTACCGGTGCGCGGCGCGAAGACGGCTCGCTCGAAATCGACGAAGAGTTGGTGAGTGAAATCGCCGAAGACGTCGAACTGCTCGCCTAGGAGGCACAGTTCACAGACAGACAAACAACCCTGCTCGAATGAGCGGGGTTGTTATTTGTAACCTTATAGACATAGCTGATAGACGCTCAAATTCGTCGTCGTTCGGGCCGGCCGCTTTTTATTTTTGATGCGACGCAGGTGTGGCCAGCGCGTTGCTACAACTTTGAAAATATGTTAATATAGACATTGTCCTATCTGGCGCCAGTCGGAGGGATGCGAACTTGAATTGCCAATTTTGTGAGGAGCCTCGTCCAGAGGCACGTTACTATCTTTTTTTGCCATCCACCGGTTCAGGCCTCGCCGTGAACCACCGTCAGTTGAGAAAAGAGCCACCATGAAGTTCAGCCAAAGCGCCGCAGAGCGCCAAGCCGTCATCGACCAGGCCATTAAGGATAACCGCTGGAAGCGGCGGTATCACGCCTACCTGGCCGACGTCAAGATCGAGCTGTCTTGTGTTGTCGACGACCTGTCGTCGCTCAAGGATCGTGACAAGTGGCATCAGTGGCACCAAGCCGTCAAGGTTTTCCGCACCGAGGAGTTGGACTGGATTCGCCAGTGCCTGTCGTCGTTCAAGGATGGCGACAAATGGCGCAAGCGCCAGCAGGCCTTCAAGGTTTTTTGCACCGAGGAGCTGGACTCGATCCGTGAGGATCTGTCAGCCCCCAAGTATCGCTACGATCAGTTCCGCGCTTGGTACAAAAACCGAGACTGATCAACCCGAGCCGTTTTGGAAGTAGAGCCTCGCTCCTCCGAGCGGCTCTATTTTCATGGAGCTTTTTCCAGACCAGCTCACCGGTCCGGCCACGGGCGTGTTGCTTTTTTGACAGCTATCGACTACGATGGGAATCGTTCGAGTAGTACCCCAATCGCAGCTAACAGCTCGACGACTGGGAGGCCTCAACACCCGTGGTGATCGCCGTGGGTGCAACGGAATCAGGAAGAAAGTGGCAACGATGCCAACACACCCCGTTCACAAGATGCTGTATTCCTGGAAAGCCGACCGCCGGCAAATGAAGGATATGGTGGTGGCGTTCTGCGCCAAAACCCTGCACCTTCGCCGCGAGTCAACCCGGTAGGCCCGCCCGAGCGAGCCGACCCGAAAGTAGAGCCAGTCTAGGCTCCTTTCGGGCCGGCTCTATTTTCATTTTAGCCACTCGACAAGGCGCGTTTTTTTTGTTATAGTAGCAGATGAGTTTCCTCTCTTTGAACTGTGGCGTTAATTGAATGTGTACAGACGTGGCAGAGTTAAAGAGAAAAGGCGATGAAAACATGCTGAGTTTTCAGACGCGTTGAATGATGGGGTACTCCCATTTACCAAAAGATCTATAAATAACTGGAGTTTTAATACTACATGCCTACAATTAATCAATTAGTGCGTAAGCCACGCAAGACTGCTCTTAAAAAGAGTAAATCTCCTGCGCTCGGCCGTATTCACAATGCACTAAAAACTCGTTACTACGAGCAGAATGGTCCGCTGAAACGTGGCGTTTGTATCAAAGTAACGACTAAAACACCCAAAAAGCCAAACTCGGCGCTTCGTAAAGTTGCTCGTGTTCGTTTGACGAACCAGCAAGAAGTCTGGGCCTACATTGGTGGCGAAGGTCACAACCTCCAGGAACACGCCGTTGTGCTGGTTCGCGGTGGTCGTGTGCCAGACTTGCCAGGTGTTCGTTACCATATCGTCCGTGGAGCTCTTGACCTTCAAGGTGTCGCTAAACGTAAACAAGGCCGTTCTAAGTACGGTGCGAAGAAGGAAGATAAGTAATGCCTCGTAAAGTAACCGCTAGTCTGCAGCGTCAACTAAATCCAGACCGAAAGTACCAAAGTATTCTCGTCCAGCGCCTGATCAACAAGTGTATGCTTGATGGTAAAAAACTGGTTGCTGAACGTGCCGTTTATAGCGCGCTTGAAGCCGCCGCTAAAAAGCTTGGTAGCGAAGATCCCCTTGAAGTTTTTGAAAAAGCGCTTAAAAACGTTTCTCCAAACTTCGAAGTTAAATCTCGCCGTGTCGGTGGTGCGAACTACCAGATTCCATTCCCAGTTGAAGGTCACCGCCGTTTGCACTACGCATTCAGCTGGATCGTTCAATCGGCTCGTGCCCGTAAAGGTATTCCATTCGCTCAGCGTCTTGCGCTTGAGATTATCGATGCCCACAACGAAGCCGGTGCTGCTTACAAGAAAAAGGAAGACACCCACAAGATGGCCGAAGCAAACCGAGCNNATAAACTATCCCTGGGTAATTCCGGGGATAGTTTATTACAGACACCACCCAAAGTGTTATAGCTGGTAAAAGCGCCATCAATCTGGTAGAATAGTGCGTAAGAGCTATTTTTTATGGCAAAAAATAATTAACGAAAAGGATATGTAATTTCTCATGGCAGCAAAAAACGTCCCTCTAAAGGACTTTCGTAACATTGGTATTATCGCGCACATCGATGCTGGTAAGACCACTACAACTGAAGCCATTTTGTATCGAACCGGACTGTCTCACAAGATTGGTGCTGTCCATGAGGGTGCGACGACGACTGACTGGATGGAGCAAGAGCGTGAGCGTGGCATCACGATTACCTCAGCTGCCGTGACGTCATTTTGGAAAGAGCACAAAATCAACATTATCGACACGCCAGGTCACATCGACTTTACTGCTGAAGTAGAGCGTTCACTGCGTGTCCTTGACGGCGCGGTGGTCGTTTTTGATGGCAAGATGGGCGTTGAAGCCCAGACTGAAACCGTCTGGCGCCAAGCCAACAAATACGGCGTGCCACGTATCTGTTTCATCAACAAAATTAACCAAACCGGTGGAGACTTCTATAAGTCACTCGACTCAATTCGCCACCGTTTGTCAAAGCACGCGCTACCAGTTCATTTGCCAATTGGTTTTGAAAAAGAAATCAACGGCGTTATTGACCTGGTTGATATGAAAGCCTACACCTATACTGAGTTTGCTGATCACCAGCTGGTGGTGGGTGAAATTCCAGCTGACATGCTAGAAAAAGCCACCAATGCCCGCAGCTTATTGGTTGAAGCGGCCGTTGAGGCCGACGACGTATTGTTCGAACGCTTCCTCGACAAGGGTGAAGATTCAATTACGATTCCTGAACTGAAAGCTTGCCTGCGTCAGCGTGTGCTGGCTGGTGACTTCTACCTGGTAACAGGTGGCGATGGCCGTGGCGTGATGGTTGAAAAGGTGCTTGACCTGGTGGTTGATTACCTACCAAGCCCACTCGATGTTGATGCTATCTGGGGCGTCAATCCTAAGACTGGTGATGAGATTGAACGTAAACCAAGTGAATCTGAACCACTCGCTGGTCTGGCTTTTAAGATTGCCACCGACCCCTTTGTCGGTAAGCTGATTTTTGTTCGTGTCTACAGCGGTAAATTAACGGCTGGCTCATACGTGCTTAACACCACGACTGGCAACAAAGAGCGCATCGGACGTATCGTTCGTATGCACGCCGACAAGCGCGAAGATATCGATTCAATCGGCGCTGGTGACATTGCCGCAGTTGTGGGCCTGAAGTCGACCTTTACTGGTCACACTTTGGCTGACCTCGCTCATCCTATCACCCTGGAAAGTATTACTTTTCCAGATCCACCGGTATCAATTGCGGTTGAACCAAAGACAAAAGCCGACCAGGAAAAAATGGGTATTGCTTTGCAGCGCCTGGCAGAAGAAGACCCAACCTTCCGCGTCCATACCGATGACGAAACAGGCCAGACGATTATGTCCGGAATGGGTGAGCTTCACCTTGATATCCTGATTGACCGTATGCGTCGCGAGTTTAGCGTTGAAGCCAACATCGGTGAGCCTCAGGTTGCCTTTCGTGAATCGATTAAGGGCACTTCGGACGTTCAAGGTAAGCACGCCAAGCAATCCGGTGGACGTGGTCAATACGGTGACGTATGGGTCAAGTTTGAGCCAAATGAAACAGGCAAGGGCTTTGAATTCATCGATGCCATTAAGGGTGGGGTGGTTCCAAAGGAATACATCAAACCAGTTGAAGCCGGTATTCGTGAAACGCTCGAAGGCGGTGTGATTGCTGGTTACCCAGTCGTGGACATTAAGGCTACCCTTCATGACGGTAGCTATCATGACGTTGACTCCAGTGAACTGGCCTTTAAGTTGGCCGGTGCAATTGCCGCCCGCGAAGGTATTCGTCAAGCCAAGCCAATTCTGCTGGAACCAGTGATGCGCGTTGAAGCCACCACTCCAGAAGAGTTCATGGGTGACGTTATCGGCGACCTTAACTCTCGCCGTGGCCGTATTGAATCAATGGAAGACCTTAGCGCCGGCGCCAAGCTGATTAAAGCCATCGTGCCACTCGCGATGATGTTCGGCTACACCAGCGATCTCCGCTCAATGAGCCAAGGTCGTGCCGCCAGTTCGATGGAATTAGCGCAGTACGAAGAAGTACCGCCAAACGTCGCGCAAGAGATCATTGAAAAACGTTCAAGCAAGTAACAAAAGCTGTAAAATAACACCACGTTAGTTCGTGGTGTTATTTATATACTCAGCTCTTTACGACAACAGTAAAACCCTGTATAATCACACTCATACGTCACGGGACCTTATTGTTCTTGTGCGAAAAATAATTAAAGGAGAAATATTAATATGGCAGATTTCGATCGAACCAAGCCTCACGTTAACGTTGGTACTATGGGTCACGTTGACCACGGTAAAACAACGCTAACAGCCGCTATTACCGCCGTTCTTGCGAAGCGTCTTCCAAGCTCAGTCAACAAGGCTGTTGCCTACGACCAAATCGACAACGCTCCAGAAGAGCGTGCCCGTGGTATTACTATCGCGTCTTCACACCAAGAGTACGAATCAGCAACCCGTCACTACGCCCACGTCGACATGCCAGGTCACGCCGACTACGTCAAGAACATGATTACCGGTGCTGCCCAAATCGATGGAGCAATCCTGGTTGTGGCCGCCAACGATGGACCACTGCCACAAACTCGTGAGCACGTGTTGCTTGCCAAGCAAGTCGGTGTGCCAAAGATCCTTGTTTTCCTTAACAAGATGGACCTTGCTGACCCAGAACTCGTCGAACTAGTTGAAATGGACATTCGTGAACTGCTCGCCAAGAACGGTTTTGACGAAGATGCTCCTATCATCAAGGGTTCGGCCACTAAGGCCCTCGAAGGTGATCCAGCCAACGAAGACGCAATCATGGAATTGGTTGAAGCTCTTGATAGCTACGTTCCAGAACCAGTTCGTGAGCTTGACAAGCCATTCCTGATGCCAATTGAGGACGTTTTCTCAATTAAAGGTCGTGGAACGGTTGCTACTGGCCGTATTGAACAAGGTATCGTCAAGCTAAACGATCCAGTCGAAATTGTCGGTATTCATGCCTCACAAACTTCGGTTGTAACTGGTATCGAAGCTTTCAAAAAGAACCTTAACCAAGGTCAAGCTGGCGACAACGCCGGTATCCTGCTTCGTGGTATTGAACGCGAACAAGTTGAACGCGGACAAGTGCTTGCCAAGCCAGGTTCGATTACTCCACACACCGAGTTTGAAGCCGAAGTCTACATCCTTAAAAAGGAAGAGGGCGGCCGCCATACTCCATTTAGCAAGGGTTACAAACCTCAGTTCTACTTCCGTACAACTGACGTAACCGGTGAAGTTGAACTTCCTGCTGACAAAGAGTTGGTTATCCCTGGCGACACACTTACTTTCAAGGTTAAGCTGCTTGCACCTATTGCAATGGAGCAAGGCCTCAACTTCGCTATCCGCGAAGGTGGTAAGACCGTCGGTGCTGGTGTCGTTACAAAGATCGTTAAATAATTCGATCTCTAGTTATTCTAAATACCTCCGAGAAATCGGAGGTATTTAGTTTTAAGTGATAATTATAGATAGCGAAAACCCCGCCAGTTCCTGGAGGAAACTTCGGGGTCTCACTCAACGGTTGTTAGCGGGGTGTGTCAGGTGGGTAGAAGGGGAGTCCGCCCTGGTCCGTGAACCATTTCTGGTATAGACCCAAGGTAATCCGTGCATCGAAGCTCAGATCGATCTTTGCCTGAGGATACTCACGAAGCTTTTCCGGCGGGTATTTGCTGATCAACGACAATTCCTTCAGGCGGTCTATAACCTCGCTTACTTGCGAGTGTTCGAAGCCTGATTTGACATATATGTCAGCCATCAGCTCAGAAGAGGACCCACAGTAGTCAATCAACAAATCGATTAATCCGGGCTTCTGTCCAGTAGTTGAGGTAGACACAATGGCTACTCCTTGCATCGAACCGAACGTGTATCTGACCATATTGTTATACCACGCAATATAGGTTTTTGCAAGTAACGGTAACGTCTGTTATAATAGCCGATGTATTATTAATTATGTTGAGAACTCGGGCGGTAACTATAAACCCCGTCAGAGGTTACGACATTGCACATAAAGGGAGTTAAAACTCATGGCAGAAGAAAAAGGAACTGGTCTTCGTATCCGTATCCGCCTGAAAGCCTATGACCACAAAGTCATCGACCAATCGGCAAAACAAATTATCGACACCGCTATTCGTACGGGAGCTAGCATCGCTGGTCCTGTGCCATTACCAACGCGTCGCAGTATGTTTACGGTCGTGAAGTCGCCACACGTCTACAAAAAGGGCGGTGAAGCCTTCGAGATGCGTATTCATAAACGTCTGATCGATATCACCAACGCGACGCCAAAAACGATTGACAGTCTGCAGAACCTCAGCCTTCCAGCTGGTGTCGACGCCGAAATCCGTATGTAATCGAAGTTTCATAATTAAATAACCTCGCATTTCGCGAGGTTATTTTTTGAGGTAATTTAAGAGGTTATTTTTTTGGAAGGGGTGTTGAACTTAGGGAATCTGATTGGGCTTGCTTGATGACACTGTCAGTGGCTTGAATGACGTCGAGCTGGATGTTAAGGATCCAGAGCTGCATCAAAAGAATAAAGATCAGCAGAATTGACCAATAGACGGTTTGCTTGGTGATACGAGTCGTAATAAAAGGCCGGTCGTTGCGGCTGATATGAAATGTCCTCATCGGCTCTTCTTTTATTGCACGGGGTTTTTTAGCCAATGTTTTTTTGACAGAGGATTTGACTTTGCCAATGGTCTTTTTAGTATTCGCTTTTTTTGTAGTGGCCATATAACTCCTAAGTAATATATTGTCTGCCAACAGTATGACGAAAAAG